>CAZZNM010000097.1:0-3656 GCA_964655805.1 uncultured archaeon | reverse complement strand
CAAGAGCTTTGCGCACCGCGTTACCATACCGTTTCCTTCGGGCTTTAACTGCGTATGTGGCCCAAACGGATCCGGTAAGTCGAACTTAGTCGATGCCATGATGTTCGTTCTCGGCACTTCTTCTGCGCGCTCTATACGTGCGGCAAAGCTGCAGAACCTGATATTTAACGGCGGCAAGGACAGGAAGCCTGCTGACAGCTGTGAAGTATCTCTTTACGTGAAAGACGCTGAAAGAAAGCTAGGCGAAGAAGACGAGGTTAAAATAACACGCAAGGTTTCACGCAGCGGCATAAGCATATACAAGATGAATGGGAAAACAGTTACGAGAACAAAGATACTTGATATTCTGGCAAATGCAAACCTCTCGCCAGAAGGGTATAACATAATCATGCAGGGTGATGTAACAAGCATTATAGAGATGTCGCCGCATGAGAGGCGCGGCGTTATCGACGAAATCTCGGGTATAGCTGAATTTGATGAGAAAAAAGACAAAGCCCAGCGCGAATTGGAGCGCGTAGAGATACGCGTGCG
This sequence comes from uncultured archaeon, assembly GCA_964655805.1. Lineage (GTDB taxonomy): Archaea > Aenigmatarchaeota > Aenigmatarchaeia > GW2011-AR5 > GW2011-AR5 > CAZZNM01. The sequence continues at coordinate 3,125 of CAZZNM010000097.1, read as the reverse complement.
CGAAAACATGATCGTTGTTGCAGAGAAGCAGAGATATGTCTCACGGCTGCGGGCAGAAAAAGAAATAGCTGAGCGATATGTTCATCTAAGCGATGAACTGAAGAGGCACAAGGCCTCGCTACACAATATTAAAGAAGAAGCCATCGAAGGCAAGCTGGATGTAATAGAAAAAGAGCTCCTTCAGGAAGGCGAAATGCTGAAGCAGAAGGAAAAAGAATTTCTCAAAGTCGAAAAGTCGCTAAATGAAAAAGAAAAGAGCGTTCAAATGCTGTCCGACCAGGTGATAAATAAATCGCGTAACTATGAAATAACAAGAAAGATAGACTCGCTGCATGCAGAAATAACAAGAAGAAAGGACAGGATAGAGCTGAACCAAAGGGAGCTGCTTTCTCGGGAAAACCCTGCGACGAGGGCCGTATTGGGGCTGGGCTATCCAGAAATACACGGCACTGTACAGTCGCTTATAGAGGTGCCAAAGAAATACGCAATAGCAATAGATGTTGCTGCAGGCGGCCACAGAAATGATATCGTAGCCGAAAATGAAGAAACAGCTGTAAAATGCATAAAATACCTGAAGGAAAAGAAGGTGGGGCGCGCAAGATTTCTGCCGCTTGACAGAGTAAGGCCCCGCAAGAAAAAGAAGTGTGACAAACCAATACTCGGCTATGCCATTGACCTGATAAAGTTTGACAAGCGCTTCGCGCCTGCAATGCAGTACATCTTTGCAAGCACTGTTGTGGTCGAGAGCATTGATGATGCAAAGCGTGTCCGTGGCTTCAGGGTTGTTACGCTTGACGGCGACCTCGTAGAAAAATCCGGGGCCATGACAGGCGGTTATTATTACAGGAAGGAGTATGAAAAAAATCTGGCTGTAGAGAATGCCCGGCTGCAGGATGAGATTAAGGAGATGCAGGCAGAATTGGAAAAGCTGAAAGGCATAGAGACAAAAGAATCTGGCGATGTGATAAAACTGCAAGAGCTGCGCACAAATGAGGAGCAGAAGCTTACCGAGGCGAGGAAAAGATGGAAAGAGCTTTTTGAAGAAAGGCAGATACTTCAAAGCGCGATTGGCCGGAAGAACATCGAGAAAGCCCGGCTCGAAGCCAGCACGGAAAATCTGAAGCTGGAAGCAGAGGACCTGAAGGACGTTCCAGAGAAGGATCTTGTAAAGCTGCCGCAGGAACAGCTGCAGGAAATGATAAAGTCGTATGCGATAGAAATAAACCGGCTCGGCCCTGTGAACATGCGCGCCATAGAAGAATACGGCATCATACATGTCGAGTTCGAAGAGCTGAAGAAAAAACTCGACAAGCTTCTGGAAGAGAAGGATGCCATAACAAGAATCGTACAAGAGGTTGAGAAGAGGCGCTATGACAAGTTCATGTCAACGCTGAATGAGATAGCAACAAATTTCTCAAAAATCTATAACGACCTTACAGGCGGCAACGGCGATGTACGGCTTGAGGAAGAGAACAACATAGCATCTGGCATGGTTATAGAAGCGTCGCCTGCTGGAAAGAGGGTGCTAAACCTTGATGCAATGTCAGGCGGTGAGAAAACTTTAACATCGCTTGCATTTCTCTTCTCTGTTATGCAACATTACCAGGTGTCTTTCTATGTGCTCGACGAGGTGGATGCGGCGCTGGACAAGGCGAATACAAAGAAGATAGTCGAGCTAGTCAAGAAATACTCAAAGAATATACAATTTATTGTCATAACCCATAATGACTTTACAATACAAGAAGCCGACAAGGTCTTTGGCGTGAGCATGGAAAGCGGAGTGTCCCGTGTATTCGGCATAGAGATGCCTGCGGTGTGATGAATATGGCAGAAGAAACGCAAAATGAGCAAACAGAAGCAAAGATAATAGACGAGGCAACAATCATAAGGACGATAATCCTTGGCAATGACTGGCAGGAAGTGCTCACCGATCTTGTTGTCGAAGAGGGCATGGACCCGACGAACGTTGATCTGGTGAAATTAGCCGACACGTTCATGCTCTACATGCAGCGGCTGAAGACGTTTGACTTTAGGGTGCCTGCAAGATTCATTCTCATAGCAGCAATACTTCTCAGGATGAAATGTGAAATCCTTCTCGAGGAAGAAGAGAAGAAAATAGCAGAGCAACAGCAAAAAGGCCCTGCTATAGACATAGACGCGCCGCTGCTGCCGCTGCCTATAGAGAGGCGTCCCACACGCAAAGTAACTTTGGAGGAATTGATAGGTGCCTTGAACAAGGCAATGGAATTCAGAGAGCGCAAGGAAGGAAAGGAATTGCGCATGCGCCGGGCCATAGAAAACCTCATAGAGCCAGAGGAAGATATTGAGCTAAGGATAAATAGGGTATTTGATAAAATTCTTTCATACCGCGCAATAAATTTGTCAGAGCTCATTCCGTGGAAAAGGAAAGAAATTGTCGATATGTTTATACCGCTACTCTACCTGCTGCAGCGCGGCAAAATCGAGTGCGCGCAGGAGGAATTCTTCAAGGACATATACATTAAAGTAGTAGATAATATGGTCTAGACTATTTGTTTTCGGTAATATGATATATCGAAAACAATTATTGTTTTAGATGTAAAATATTACTAAAACAATATTTACGGAGTAAAAGGGTAGTTGAATAATATGGCATACGATTCCACAAAACTTGCATTGTTAGAAGCCATTCTTTTTACTACGTCAGAGCCGCTCACGCTCGACGAGCTGCAGAAGACATTAAAAATAAGAAAAGATGAGATAGAAAAGATGCTCGCAAAGCTCCGCGAGAAATACGGCTCGCCTGAGCACGGCTTTCGGCTTTCCGAGACAGGCGGATACCGCTTGATTGTCAAGGAGGACTTTGTCGAGAAAGTATCGCATCTGACGCCGCACACAGATCTTTCGCGCGGCTTATTGCGCGTGCTCTCTATTATCGCTTATCACGAGCCGGTAAAACAGAGCGACATCGTCAAGGTTGTTGGCAACCGTGCTTACGACTACGTGAAGGAACTGGAAGAGCGCGGGCTAGTGCGCTCAGAGCGCAAGTCGCGCACTAAGGTGCTGGCCACAACGCAGCATTTTGAGGAATATTTTGGCGCAAAGAAAGAAGAGATAAAGAAGATATTTGAGCAGCTTGAGAAGAA
>CAZZNM010000096.1:0-3711 GCA_964655805.1 uncultured archaeon | reverse complement strand
TATGGGCCGTCAGCAATAGAGGTACACGGCCCAGTGCGAAAAGAGGTAAAGATCAACGAGCTTCAGGAAATAGCCAACGCCGTCTCTGGTATCATGCATGAATTCGCTGCTGCGGGCTTGGGCGGCATGGTCATAACGCCCAAATAAGGCCTTCTTTTTAGTAAAAAGAAATCGAGGAGCATAAGCTACCGAAGGTAGCTTGTTTCGGTGGGGGAAAGAAAAACTATTTATTAAATATTACTAATTTGTGTGAAGCCTCTGAGTTTCTTCACTGTAAAGCATGTCAGCAAGAGTTCTTCCTGGCGTCTTGAGAACGCCTTCAGATTTTTGCATAAAATAATCTCTCATGTGCCCTGTCGGCATGTCTGAGCTTAATATTAATTTTCTGTCGATGTATGCGCGCTCGTTAATCTCTGCCAGAACAGCAATGCCTGCACCAATGGCTGCAACAATTGCCAGTTTTCTATAATCCATTCACTACGTTTCTCCAAAGTCTTTTTAAATAATATTATTCCAAAAGGAAATGATGCATAGAAGAGAAACCTTGGTTTCCTCTTCTATAATGCCTCCGTAGCTCAACTGGCAGAGCACCTGTTTCGTAACAAACGCGAGATAACAGGAGGTTAAGGGTTCAACTCCCTTCGGGGGCTTCAGGCTATACAGCTTTCTTTATGCGCAGCTCCATCTTTTCTGGGTCGAAATCCAACATGACCTCATCTCCCTTCTTGAAAAACATGCTAAGCTCTTTTGGGATTGTGATCACATGAGACGAGCCAGCAGTTGTGATCTTCCTTTTTTCGTGTATCTTTGGCAGAGCCTTCTTTTGCAGTCGCGTCAAATCCTTCACGCTAATTAATTCTTTGCCGCATCTGCAGACATTCACCTTGATCTTCTCACCGAAAAGTTCTTGGACTTCCTCTTTCATCTCGGAGCCGCACTCTCCGCATCGCATCTTAGCCATATCTATCACCTTTCTTGCTAGTGACCCCAACGGTCAGCATCTCGTTATAATCCGGATGGCTTCTGAACAGGACGAATGCCCTCTTGCCGCCCTTCAGAAACATTACAGCACGATACTTGTCCTTGCCTTCCTGATAGATGCGACCTTCTGCCATAATCTGCAGCACCTTGGCGAAATCGACCCTGTCGAAAGCACGCATGGCGAAATGCTTATCAGCCATCAGCGGCTTTCGCCTGATCTCAGCAGCCTCAGCGTCTGACAGCAACTTGTGCATCGAATCAGTCATCCGAATATCTTATACGAATAATTTATACGAATTAGTATTTAAAGACGCTGTAATATGAATATGTTGTAGTGCTCACGTCCTTCGGGGGCTTCGCATACTAGTTCGATTTAAGAAGACTTGAGATATCGAAATAAATATGGCAGACACAGGTTACTTATCACCTGAAAATGAGAGGCTCAGGGATTATTGCGAGGCTATTTTCCGGGATATCCTTTCACAGGGTGGATACAATCCTGATGATGTTCCTGGACAGATGCAAACTATAGCTAACACAAGAACCTGCTATGAGGCCATGGTTGGAAACGTCCTTATTGTGGCTCAAGATGTCAGCACCGCCGATGAGATGACAAAATATGGTCAAAGGAAGAGAAACCTGCTGTCCAATCTGGCGATTGCGCCTGACCATGCGCTAAGGATAGCAGAAGAGGGTATTGAGGATGGAATAGGTCGTTATGTCTTGACCGTTCCGCAGTCAGATTAAGAATTTGTAAATTGAACCATTAGCGTCAACCATTCGGGGGCTTTATGAAATTTCTGGCCTTGTTAGCTATAATCCTTTTCATGGGATGCGTATACCAGTATGGTACGACCACCACTACAACTACGACGATACCAACCACAACAACGACAACAAGCACGACGACTACTACAATAACCCTTCCTATACAGCTTTTTAGAGAGCTTAATCAGACCGAATGCTGGAATGTATCAAGGATTGTAATAGAGAAATATAATCTAACCAATCAGCATACCTGCTCGGCAGAGGAAATGATAGTTGACGATAAAAATATTATTACTGTAACCTTAATATCCGGTGGCTGCCCTGCCACGGCTGATACTAGAGTTAGAGCTGGAATATGCTCTCCTGTAATATCCTTTGATGCAGTAGTCTACAACAATTCTGCATATAAGATGCAGCACAGTTTGTTTCTAACCGAAAAGGAAAAAATAGATTTACATATTTCTGGCAAAACCTATAAACTATATGTCAAAGACATTATTGATGCAAATCATGCAGTCCTTGACATAGACGGCAGGATGATGAATGCCACAAGAGGCGAGTTTTTCAACATCTCTGAAGCCCAGATATATACAAGGGAAATTTTCTTCTACGGCTCCACAAGGACTGACAATCAAATGATACTGAAAATAATCATAACGCCTGAAATGCTTGAAACGTTAGATAATGCTTAAAGCATTATATCAACAATATTTTATCATGCAGGAAAAAATCAGCGAGTTCTTTAAGAGCATAGATGCAGATGATCTTGCTGGTGCCCATTATTCTCCTATGAGTGCTCTAAATTCATCGTCGCGCTTGGCAATCTGAACAAAGGAATCCACATCCAAAATTATAAGGTTCCTGAAGCTTTCCACTTGGGCAAACTTTTTCACCATGTGCTCGTCTATGTTGTCTTCGGTGGATTTGACTACAATCACGTTTTTGCGTGGCTTTGTCATGGCAAGCTTGCCGGCAATAACCGCTATATTGTTCATTTCGTTTCCGAAGTCTGTGCTTGTTCCTATGAGGGCGCTTCCGTCCTGAACCAATGCATCGGTCATCTTGTAGAGCTCCTCGTCTTTTGAGAGAAGCTTCTTGGCCATTTCTTCAAACACTTCATGGGAAACGTATACTTCAGCGTCTTTGTAGCGGGCATAATCGAGAAAGGTGCTGGGAGCCCCACGCTCGTATTTCTCTGCTTCTTCGAGAAACCTGCTTATAATTGCCTTTGTGGTGACGTAAACTGTATCAGTCACCAAAGAACCAAACGTGATATGAAAATCCCCTCACTCCAGCTTCAGGCCATTAAGGCCCTTTTTTCTTATGTGATTTCTTATTTCGTCAGTTGGGGTCTTTATCTTCCTAACAACTACTCCTTTCTCAGGATTGACGGTTCTTATTTCAACGAACTCTCCATCTTTTATCTTATGCCTTTTCCTGAAACCTGGGTCTAGGTTCTTCGAATATGCGTATTCGATTTTGGTCACAGGCATTCAATCAACCACATGGTAAGAAATTACCTATGCAACTTTCTACACATCTAGTGTTTTAATAGGCTTCTGCCATGCTTAAAGGTTTTTAAGTTTAACCTATACGCTGCCGGCGCCGACCCTGTGCTGCTTGATGTGGAAGTAGGGCAGCATAAGGACTCTGTTGAACTTTCACAACAGTCTTCCGGGGGCTTTCGTTTTTTATAGTGCATCTGTCATAAAATATTCATGAAAGAGAAGATCGCCGAATTTTTCAGGGGCGCTGATTGCGATTCATTACTGCTCGCGACAGGCGATATGCACACAGATACCAACTTTTACTACTTTACTGAGATCAGCAAGTCGCGACATCTAAGTGCATTGCTAATACTCCGCAAGGGCAAAAGACCATTAGTCATAACAGACCCGAGGGAATATGGCATTCTGCGGAAATACAGGAATTTTGACACTGTTCTTTTCAAAGACGGAAAAG
>CAZZNM010000095.1:0-3755 GCA_964655805.1 uncultured archaeon | reverse complement strand
TTCTTATCTTCTTTTACTAATTGAGCTTTTTGTTCCTTCCGCAATACTGGCTGTGTCTGTACTTGCGGCGCTTGCATGCTTGTAAGCACATCTTGTTGCGTAAGACCGCGTTCAGCAAGCTTGCGTTTGAGCCACTCATCAGGGTCTAGCTGCCTTTTTTTGACAACAGTGGCTGTAGATACATTGACAACAAATTCCCTGCCCTCTTCAGGCATGTGGCCTGTCTTTGCCAGCGCTTCGGCCTCTGGCTCGTACTGCTTCTTGAGTATAGCAAGCATTGTGCCTGCCCTGCTCTGCTCAGGCATGAAGAAATAATGGGTTATGCGCTATTTATAGATTTTGAGAATTTAGTTTTGTATTTTTTGTAATAAGTATGAATATATTCGAAATTAATCTCTGAATTTTGCACGATCTTCTGCTTCTTTCCATTTCTTTAATTTCTTATCTATGCCAAACATGCTTAATTTTCTTTTCCTTTTCATTTACTAACCTCTTTAATTAATAATAAATGTAAGAACATAAGAAAGTAACTATTGTCCTTGCCCATGCTGCTGGTGCCCGCCCCGACTCCTGCGCGAGCGGCCGACCTGCACGATGCCGCGGTACCTTGCGCATGAAGGGCATGCATAGATCTTTCTCTGGAACATGCTCATTGCACGCGGATCTATCTGCTTGCGCAGCACCGGGTCGTTTATCCTGAAACCACGGTATGTCGTGAATGTCTTCCATCTCGGCACTTTCCTGCCGCAGTAGCCGCAGTCAACCATGCTTTCATGGCCCTTTGACTTTGTATGATGATACCCTCTGCGATATGGCGCTGGCATTCATATATCATTAAAGGGAAAGTTTATATTGGAATTTACGATTTGATCACAAGATACATCATTCGCTAAGGTAACATTGTCTTGATATATAGCAAGTGACAGAAATATTCGTACAGGATTCTGTCCTTGCTACCTGCAAAAACCAAAGGTTTTTGAGGTCTCAAAGAAGCTATGCTTCTTTGCAGATAAGGAGATGACATTAGAAAATGTCTGAAAACTAATGTCATCGACTATAGATTTAGGGGGTTAGGCGAGTTTTTTGTTTACAGATAACTTTAAATCCATTATCTTATAGAAGATAATGATGACAGGCATCATAAATCCCGTCACAGCTGCCATAATCAATGCAGCAGAAGACGGCAATACGATAAGGGAAATAGCAATGAAAACGGGCTTTGCTTACTCTGCAGTATACAGGTGGGTCATGGAGTTGGCAAAACGCGGTATATTTGAATTGAAGGACGAGGGGAACAGGAAACGGGTATATGTAAAAGATACCGGAGGCGTGTACAGCCAGTTTGCAGGCTTGATAAAATCCGTTCGCGAAGCAGAGAAAGATGCCGTATTCTGGAACTTTATAAGAAAAACAAATTTGAAGGTCAGGTTGGCAGGCGGCGCTGCGATATCTTTATGGACACGCGGAAGCTACATAACAGGCGACTTTTTTGATAAAATATATACGTTAGAAGTTGCGGCAAAAGATTTGGATAAATTGAAAAAAAGGTTGGATCGTTATAGAATAAGCTATAGCGAAGGCAACAAAGACGACGCAAGACCGTTGGTTTTCTTGATTCCAAAGAAGGGCTTTTCTTCAGAAAGGATAGAAAACATTCCTGTAATGCCATTGAGGGAATTGGCAGAATGGTGCAAAAAATTGGATTTGGACGCTGTCTTGGAACAATTAGACGCTTTGTATGACTTGGGTTTGAAAACAAAGTATTCTGAGGTGCATACAAATGTCTAATTTTATAGGCGATATTCTATCAAGGGAAAATGAAATTATCAGATTGATCAGGCTCTTTTCCGGCAGCAAATCTGACTTTATTGTTGTAGGCGGTTATGCTGTTTCTGTCCACAAGAAGAGATTTTCAGTAGACCTTGATATTGTGATAAGGAATGCTGATGCAAGCAAATTTGAAAGCCTGCTGGAAAAGGAAGGATATTCCCACGGATATTCGAAGGAAATAAATACGGTATATGGCGAGAAATTCAGAAGGCTCGAGAAAAAAACAGGCAAGCTGACTGTTAGCGTAGATTTTCTAATAAATGGCGTGGTATCAAGACTGACCAACGGCTCGTGGGGTTTTGAGACGCTGCTTGAAAATTCCATTAAAAGCACACTACAAGGTGCTGAATTTTTAACACCTGTAAAAGAACTTCTTATCGCTATGAAAATACATTCTGGTAGGTTTTCTGATATACGCGATATTGTAGCGCTTTATGAAAATACAGATCAAACGGTTATTCTGAAGTATGTAAAGCGTGGTGACATCAAAAAGCTTAAAGGTGCCTTACGGAAAGAACTCAGGTTCATAGAAAGCCCAAATTTCAAAGACAGCTTCAAAGGTGTTTTTGGATTTCATGTTTACAAGGAGCAGGACCTCGGAAGTGCCACAAAAGGCCTACAAGCGCTGCTGAAAAGACTTTGAGCTAGAGATGAACATTGAAAACTGCTCTCCATGAATTAGACATCAGATGAAGAAGATGTGATAAAGTCTGGAATGAATGAAGTGACTATGGTATACATCCTTGTCATGCATAAAGTGAAGGATTTTGAGGTGCGCACTTTATTGCCGTAGTTTCACTACGGGGTATTCCTGTCCCTTATGAAAGGACTATGATTCGTATGGCACTCCTTCCTGAGAACTCTATTCAAGGTCTCTAAATCAGCGCAAGTAATGCCAGCGCGCCCAGCAGCAGGGCAAAAATCTGCGAGCTGGCAAACTCGCTAAGACCTTCTGCAAAGACAAGAAGGGTGGCCCTGCCCTGCAGGTTGTTGCCAGCGTCAACAAAGCTCACAGGATATACGCCTGCACGCGAAGATGCCTCGTTTGTAAGGTAGACAAAGGCTTCCTTGCTGCTGACTGCAGGAACGGTCAGACTGAGCATGTTATTGTTCACTGTGCACGGCGTGACAGAGCCGCAGTCAAATCTAAGCCAAGAGCTCACAAACGAGCTTTCAGGTGGCGGCGCAATCTCTATATTGTACGTCTTCTGCGCATTAGTCGGATTCCATATGTCGATGAAGAAAGCTATCTTATTTTTCTCGCCGACAGCCAGACGGCGCTCAGCTGGATTAAGCGTGATTCTCTCGTCACAGCTGATGTAAATCTTCTGCGAGGCCGCGCCTCCTGCGCTGCCGGCTGTCATCGTCACCGTGATTGTATGATACCTGTTGCATTGCGCAGTGCTTGTCTGCACAGTGCCAAAGAATCCCTGGCTGAACGCATCCCATTGCATGGCAGTCCTCGGGCCGTTCTCAAATGTGTAAAATGCATCGCATTTTGCATCTGTGCATCTTTCAGGAAGCGTTGTTCTTATGCTGCCGTACACCGTGAACTTTACCGGCATGGTTTTCGTGTAGTTAGGGCAGCCGCGCAGGTTCGTGCACTGCCCGCCCGTAGGTATTATCGGCACTACACCATTCTCGACAAAATCGTACTCGATATCGATTGCAATAAAACCACCGCTGGTGCCGCAGTCGCTAGGGCAGCTAGATGTGGTTTCAGTAGCATCGCATGTCCTGTCGCCGCATGTAATTATTGTACAATCCTGCGGGCAGTTGGCATTTGTCTCGCCAAGCTGGCAAACATTATTACCGCATTCTGCTCCCTGGCAAACGCCGCAGTCATGCGGACAGTTCTCGCAGGTCTCGCCAAAGTTGCATGTCGGCGGATTGCCGCACGATGTTCTCGGGCAGTCCTGCGGGCA
>CAZZNM010000094.1:0-3801 GCA_964655805.1 uncultured archaeon | reverse complement strand
TGGTCTACGATAGTTCCGTTTACATTATAAATATTGACTGAATTTATATCAGCGCTCGGCGCTATGCTTGAGAAGTTCAGAAGAACGCTCTCATTGCTTATTGTCCGCACGCTCTCGCTCAAATTGCGATAAAAAGGCGCGCTGTTGTTCACGACAACGATGAAGCGGTAGCCAGTGCTTTGCAGCCCGATGCGTCTTAGATTCTGGTGAAAGTGCTCCTCAATGTCTGTGCTGTTCAGCGAGCGGTTGTATATCGCCACTTCATCGGTGGTGCCATTCAGGTATTCAGGCGAAGCACCTGAATGAGAACCTAATAGTACAGGGAGCAGATTGCCAATTATAGGTCCGGTCTGTGCTGTTGAAGCATCCTCCAAGCCGTTTACATAGATTCTCATGGTACCCCCGTCGTACGTGGCAGCAACATGATACCAGATACTATTTGACAAGGCAGTGGCACTGGAAAGGTTTGTTACTCGTGTAGAATTCTTTAATCCGAAAAGTATATTTCCTGTTGTGCCATCAAACCGCAAATCCCATTGTATATCATTGGCGTTGTTGCCTTTTGTCAGTATGCGCTGGTTGTTTTTTGCAACGTCCCTCATATTTATCCATGCCTCCATAGTAATGCTCGCTGTTGTTACATTGATTGATTGAGAGTTACTAACATTGATGAAATCATCAATTCCGTCTAAGCTGCACGCGCTAAAGAAACGGCCAGCAACAGCAGAAGAGCAGTTAGCACCGTTCAAAGCAGTTCCATTATTTCCATTGCCGCTTTTATCCAATGTATCGTTGTTCAGATGCAATAGCAAGACAAGCGACGAATCATTCGCCGGTATCTCTGGCCACCCGCTTGGCAGAAAGCTTCGGTCAGTTATGGCCAGCAGCTCGTTTGCTTCGCTGCGCACTGCCAAGATATCGGAGATTTCCTTCACATTTTCAAAGTGCGCTATCGTAAATTGCACCACAAAGGCGAACAAGAAAAGAAAAACGCCTGCTGCAATCACGTAATCAATCTGAATTGCGCCTTTTCTGGAAGCTTTAAATGATGGTTTATTACTATATTTATCGTGACTCGTATGAACAAAAAAGCAAAGGAGAAGTTTATTGAAGATGTTAACAAGGCTATGAAAGATCCTGAGTTCAGGAAAGCTGTAAATCAGTTTATAAAATATACTACTTAATTGGAATATTAAAAAATGGATACGAAAGCCTACTGAAGCTTTATTAAGCTTTTTGCTGCAATTATATATCCAGTGGATAAGTATGCCAAAGTCAAAGGATGATAAGTTCTGGGCCAAAGTAAAAGAATGGCAGAAGGACCCTAAATTTCGCAAAGCAGCCAGAGAGTTTGTCAGACGAACCACTTCCTGAAGTCTTTATACCCTATAAATTGCGGCAGCTCAAGGCTTTTTATTTGGTTGACTATTCTGTAGCATTTTATAGCGATTTCATTTAGCATTGTTTCGTTATCTTCTGACACGACGATGTCCAGAGAACTAAGTGATGCAGCAGCCACTATTTTGAAATCATTCTCCATTTTTCTATAAGATGTAGTTCCACCCAATTCTCTATATGCATTATAATAATTTTCTGCTAGTTCATTTACTCGTCTGGGATGTGGGATATCCCTTCGTGTTATACTATCGTAAAGATTCAGCAATGTAATTCTTAGATTTCTCCATACTTTGGTTTCTTTTTCTATAACTAATTCCTTTGAAGTACGTCTTAGTTCATTTCTTATTATATCGAATCCGTACACCACAATATCTTTTCTAGACAGTATAGAATTCCTTAAGGTATCTGCTTCGCCGAGTTCAACCATCTCACCATATATGTTGGTATCCAAGATTACCCTTCTCATCGTAACACCCTTGTCATTGTTATTGCATTGCTGCCCGAGCTTACTGTCCACTCGAACTGCGTCCTGCCGCCCGATGTGGCGCCGGTGAAGTTGGCGTCCAAGCCGGTTTCGCAGGTCTTGTTAAGGTTCGGTTCTACAGTCTCTATGGAAATTCTGTTGTCTATAAATCTTGCACGGTAGCTTGCGTCGGCTATTCGATCGGGTAAATTAACGATGATTCTGCCCATAGTGGCATTTGAAGGCGAGGCGTAAACACTGGGCAAGTAAATCTTATCGATTGCCGTCCTCATTATGGCGCAAACCTGCTGCAGCTCATTCGTGCCTACAAAATCCTGAACATCCTTTCTTATGGTGCCAAAGGATACAATTATCGCCAGTATCATGGCAATGCTGAAGAGGAAGAACATGCTGTGGGAAATTAATATTTGACCTTTGATCTCCACCGTCACACCACCTCCAGTGCTATTTTCGTCCTCCCGTCTTTCCTGCCTTCTTGTTGAAAGGGCGTAACTTTAAATACCCTACAAATTAACTGGTTGATATGAAGGCAATAGAAAGGATTGTTGTCGACCCGAAGATTATGGTCGGAAAGCCTATTATAAAAGGAACTCGAATCCCTGTAGATGCCATTATAATGCGGATAGCAGACGGCATGACAATCGACGAAATACTCAAGGATTACCCCAAACTCACAAGGAAAGATGTCGAGGCTGCACTGGAATATTCTGCAATGGTAGTGCGCGGCGAAGATATCGTTCCCGTGATAGAGAGAGAAAGGCATGCGATTTCTCGTAGATGAAAGCACAGGCAAGCTGTTTGCAGATCTTTTGCGTAAATTAGGATACGATGTTATCTTTGTCGGGGACATCATGCCAGCTGCTACAGATGAAGAGATACTTAGCGCAGCTAAAAAGGAAAACAGAATATTGGTAACTGATGACAAGGATTTTGGAGAGCTAATATTCAGATTGCAGAAGCCTTCAACAGGAGTCATTTTGTTAAGGACGCCTAGCACAAAGCCCGAGGTTAGGTTAGGTCTTCTAGAAGCGTTTCTTAAAACAACAAAGGTCGAAGGCAAATTTGTCGTGCTGAAGGAAGGCGGTGCCAGAATACGAAAGTTAAAGCAATCAGGTTGATTCAGCATAACCTTTTTCATATCTCACACCACCTCAAGCGCAATCTTTGTCAGACCGTCTTCTTTGCCCTCGTTGCGCATTATAAGTCTCGTGTTGCCTGCGCTTCGTATCCTTGTCAGAATGTTTATGTCCTCGTACTGTAGCCGTATGAACAATGGGAACTGGCTTATTGCTGGTTCAGTGTAAGTGCCGAATGTCGTGCCTAGGATTTTTCTGTTGCCCAGCGCATCTAACTTTTCTCTTATTGTCTGGTTTGTGCCATTTGTTAAAGTAATAAGAAATCGGTTGTCCTCCAGAGTCTGGTTCATTCTCAACATGTATTGCGTGGCAGAATAGCTGTGATTTGATACAGCAAACGTCTTTGATGAAGATACAATAGCAACAACAAAATTATTCCTTTCAGATGATATGTAATCGTTTCCCCTCGAGACGCTGTCGTTTTCGTCCGCTATGTTGAATGCAAGGTTTAATGCCACCGTCCTTGATGTGTCTATTGCATATGCATAAATTATCAGAACTAAAACAGCACATATAGCTAAAGCAAATATTTTTCTCATGATAATAGATAATTCTGGCATAAGATAAAGATTATTCTATATTTGGATTATAGACCTTTAATGAATAGAATAACTAAGATAAGGAAATGATATTGCTATTATATGTTTCTACGGAGCTATTTTTTTCACTTTCTTATACAGACTTACGTCTTGATTAGCGCCCCTTATAACCGAATCAATGAAAGCACACTGCTGGCTGGACCAGTCGTCGTTTGAGTGTGCCCTTACGTATTGCGCCCAGAAT
>CAZZNM010000093.1:0-3808 GCA_964655805.1 uncultured archaeon | reverse complement strand
GAGCAGGTGAAGATACATGAGATGGCGCTGGACGTGCTTGCATCTCAGATAGTTGGTATTGCCCTTGACAAAAGTGATATGAATTTAGATGATGTATACAAGATTGTCAAAAGGAGCAATCCATATGCAAATATACAGAAAAAAGAAGTGGATGAGATTATAAGATTTCTCGAATCTCTGCGGTTTATTTGGATTAATCCATCAGACAATGGCTATTCGATAAGAAGAAGGAATAAATCGTTTCCATACTATTTCGAGAATCTTTCAACAATACCAAGTAAAAAACAGTATCGTGTGATTTCCATAATCGAGAATGAGCCCATCGGCTTCCTTGATGAAGAGTTCGTTGCAGAGCATGGGCAGACAGGCGAAAAGTTTGTTGTTTCAGGTCGCGCATGGCGTATCATACAGGTCGACAAGCAGAAAGTCACTGTGGAGCCAGTAGAGGACATAGAATCTGCAATACCTGCATGGGAGGGCGAACTGATACCAGTGCCTTATGATGTTGCACAAGAGGTTGGAAGACTCAGAAAGAATATGACCGAGATGAGCGAAAAGGAGTCGGCAGAAAAATACAATATAGATGTGCACTCTGCAAGGGACATGAAAACACTCATGGAAAGGCAGTCAGAATACATGATACCTGACGACAAGAATTTTTTGATGGAGAGTCATAAAGATTTTGTAATAATACACGCGTGCCTTGGATCGCTTGTCAATGACACCTTGGGGCGCTACTTGGCAGCGATGCTCACTGAGCAGACAGGCGTTTCAGTAAATGTCAAGATTGATCCTTACAGAATAATACTCCAGACAATTGTCAAGCCAGAAAAGATCAAGCAGTTGATCGAAGAAGGCGGCAACATAGAATCAGTGCTTACGCAGGCAATAGAAAGATCGACTTTGTTCAAGTATCGCTTCATTCATGTCGCGCGGCGCTTTGGAATTATTTCAAAAGATGCGGATTACGAGCGCATAAACATAAGCAAGATCATTGTACAGTATATAGGCACGCCCTGCTACAAGGAAACGCTGCGCGAGATATTTCTTGACAAGATGGACATTGTGCGTGCCGAAGAAGTATTGAAAAGAATTGAAAACAATGAAATAAGATTAAAAATTCTCCCAGGCATCAGCCCATTGGGTGAGTTGGGCCTGGTGCACCAGTTCGGTGATGTGCTCAAGCCAAGAATGCCTGAGAAGGAGATATTCAATGCATTCAGACGGCGTCTGCTCTTAACACGGGTGCGTTTAGTGTGCGTCAACTGCGGCGACTACAACCTTGTAAAGAAGGTGCGCGACATAGAGCAGCAGCCCGAATGCCCCAAGTGCTCTTCACGCATGATGGCGACGGTAAGAAAAAATAATGTGAATGCTGTTAATATTGTAAAAAAGAAGATAAAAAAGAAAGATCTGACCGAAGATGAGATGCAGGACTTTCTCGTTACGCGCCGTAGCGCAGATCTGATGCTTGTCTATGGCAAGAAGGCCGCGATAGCTTTAGCCGGCTATGGCATCGGCCCGCAGACAGCTGCACGCCTGCTCGCGATGCAATTACCACGCGACAAGTTCTTCTCGTCAATACTTAATGCAGAAAAAGAATTCGCGCGCACAAAGAAGTATTGGAAATGATTTATTAGCTTCCGCTGTAAATCTTATTTATGAGAAACCAGGAAATCGCCAAGATTTTTTATGAAATAGCCATCTATCTTGAGATGAATAATGAGAACGTCTTCAAGGTCCGCGCCTACGAAAAGGCTGCGCAGACAATCGAATCAATGGCCGAGGATATCGGCGAACTATACAAGAGAGGTGGTAATGAGGCCTTAGAGGAAATACCGGGCGTTGGTAAGGGCATCTCTGAGAAGCTTGAAGAGTTCCTCAAGACAGAAAAAATCAAGTTCTATGAAGAGCTGAAGAAAAAGACGCCGGTCGATGTTTCCAGCCTGATGGGCATCGAAGGCATGGGGCCGAAGAAGATAAAGGTGCTTTACCAGAAGCTGAAGATAAAGAATCTGGAAGATATGGAGAAGGCAGCGCAGTCTGGTAAGATAAGAAAGATTTCTGGCTTTGGAGAAAAGACAGAGCAGAACATACTGAAGGGTATTGGCTTCGCAAAGAAGAGCGGCGGCCGCTTCCTTCTCGGCGATGTATTGCCTATCGCCGTGGAAATAGAAAAGCAGATGGCATCGCTTCCTTATGTTGATAAGATCATTGTTGCCGGCTCCATAAGACGAAGAAAAGAAACAGTAGGCGATGCTGACATACTTGCGGTCTCTAAGAAGCCAGAAAAGGTCATGGACTATTTTGTATCCATGTCAGAAGTCGCGCGTGTCTATGGCAAGGGCAGGACAAAATCCATGGTCAAGCTGAAAAATGGCTTGGACGTTGATTTGCGCGTGGTGCCCGCAGAAAGCTTTGGCGCTGCGCTCAACTACCTCACGGGCAGCAAGGACCATAACATAGCAATGAGGCGCATTGCTATCAGCAAGGGCATGAAGCTCAGCGAATACGGCGTGTTCAAAGGTAAGAGACAGGTAGCTGGCAAGACTGAAGAAGAGGTGTACAAAATACTTGGCCTAAGGTACATTGAACCAGAACTTCGCGAGAACACAGGCGAAATAGAAGCAGCCAAAAATAAATTGCCGCACGTTATCGCTTATGATGACTTGAAAGGCGACCTGCAGGTCCAGACAAAATGGACAGACGGCAGTCATAGCATAGAAGAAATGGCACAGGAAGCAAAGAAAATCGGGCTTGAATATATAGCAATAACCGATCACACACGCAGCTTGGCCATGACAGGCGGGCTTGATGAAAAGAAGCTTGAGAAGCAAGGCAATGAAATTGACAGAGTGAATAAAAAAGTAAAAGACATTACAGTGCTCAAGGGCGCAGAAGTAAACATAATGAAAGACGGCTCGCTGGATATAAAAGACGAGGCACTGAAGAAGCTAGATGTTGTCGGTGCGTCTGTGCATTCGTTGTTCTCGCTTCCCAGGGAAGAACAGACAGGGCGCATCATCAAGGCGATGTACAATCCGCACATCGATATAATATTTCATCCTACTGGCCGTGTGATTAAGAGACGCGAGCCGTATGATATAGATATAGAAGCGCTGATAGACGGGGCGAAGGAGACGGGTACTGTGCTGGAAATCAATGCATACCCAGAACGGCTGGATTTGAAAGACGAGCACATAAAAATGGCGGTGAAAGCCGGCGTAAAGCTATGCGTCGACTCTGATGCGCACAATAAAAGCCATTTCCGTTTCCTAGAGTTTGGTATTGCGCAGGCGCGTCGCGGCTGGGCAGAAAAGAAAGATGTAATCAATGCATGGCCTCTGGAAAAAATGAAGGAGATGCTGAAATAAGCGCAGGAAATCTTTCTTTAGAGAGGGGTCTGGGGAGAGACTTTTCTTTTTGGAAGGGGTCCTGGGGAAACCTTTTTCTTAACATCAAAAAATTCCTTTGAATGGGTCAAATGGATATTCAGATCCTAGCTCCAATGATGGCACAGCTTGTCTCGGCTTTAAACTGATTCCGTATGCTTTTACTATATTGCCGAAAGTCAATTCTCTTATTTGATTTTCGCCGAAGCCACTTTTTCTTAACCATTCGATAAATCTTGGATAATAATGCAGAGCCGGCATTCCTGACATATATGGAGATTTAAGCTTCTCCTCCAGCGTATGCGGTGCGTGGTCTGTTTCTATCCAGTCAATCTTGCCCTGTTTTAGACAGGAAAGAAGCTTGTCAACCATTTCGCGTGGCCTGAGCGGCGAGTTTATCTTGTACAGCAAACCAT
>CAZZNM010000092.1:0-3883 GCA_964655805.1 uncultured archaeon | reverse complement strand
GCAATAATTATAAGTTCCAGATTGTTGAAAGCAAGGACAAGAAAAATTACTGCTAACGTGATGCTATTGTAATGCATTGAAGCAAATAGTTCTCAGGCATAGCAATCTTTATATAATCTTAAGACATCTACTTTGCATGAGAAAGGCCGCTATATTAACTATAGTAGCGCTGCTACTCATACCGGCATTTGCCGCAGATCCGGGCGACTACAAAGTCAGCGTTGGCGGCAAACGCTTTATTGTTGAAAAAACAGGGTCTGCCATAGCAGAGCTTAAATTCAAGGGCTGTGACATTAAGCATAACCTGCGCGACAGCTTTGCGGTTAATTGCCCTAGTGGCATAGTGCCGACAAATGCGCGCGAATCCAGGGTATTCAGGATAGTCGATTTGCAGGCAGATCAGCTCATCAACGCAGACGATGTCTGGACTCAGGGCTTTAACGGGTCCGGTGTCACTGTCGTTGTGCTTGATACAGGCGTGCAAAGCAATCATTTAGAACTGGCAGACAGCATTGTCGGTTGCCAGAGCTTTGTAGCCGGTGAAACATGTGATGATACTAACGGCCACGGCACGCATGTGGCAGGCATAATTACTGCAACTGGAACAGCTATTTTCAGCGGCAATACGGCAAAAGGCGTTGCACCTGGAGCAAGTGTCTACATGCTCAAGGTCTGCGGTGCAAGCGGCTTCTGCGACGAGGCCGACATGATGGCAGCCATGGAATATGCTGTCAATAATAATCTCGGAAAGATCATGAGTATAAGCATTGGTGGCGGAAATTTTGGAAGCCATTGCGATTTTGATCCGTTGGCTGCAAAAGTGAACTGGGTCGTGGACAGCGGCATATCAGTAGCAGTAGCTGCTGGCAATGACGGTTTAGGTGTCAGCAGCCCAGCATGCGCTTCAAAAGCGATCGCCGTCGGCGCAGTAAGCAAGAGCGATGTAAGGCCTTCGTGGTCAAATCGCGGCAGTGCTCTTGACATAGTTGCGCCAGGTGTAGATATACTTTCTACTTATTCATGTACTGCACCGCTACCTCCTGGAGGTAGCTGTAGTAGCACATGGTACGCTTACATGTCCGGCACATCAATGTCAACACCTCATGTTTCTGGAGTAATTGCGTTGCTCAGGCAGAAGAATTCTGGCTTAACTGATGCAGAAGTTAAGAATGCATTATATTCAACAGCCAAGGACTTAGGCAGCGCGGGCTGGGACTCAAGGCACGGCTGGGGCCGCGTTGACGCATTGGGTGCAATAAATTATATTAGCAGCGGAACAACAACGACCACAACAACCACAAGCAGCACGACCACAACAACAGTGAATGCAACCACAACAACAACTACAGTATCGACAACCACCACGACAACTGAGCCAACAACTACCACATCAACAAGTACGAGCACGACTACTTCAACTGAGCCAACAACTACTACCACAACACCTACTACGACTACGACAACTCAACCGACCACAACCACTACAACAACACCAACTACGACCACAACCACAGAGCCAACAACAACCACAACTACTACAAGCAGCACTACTACAACTACGCTGCCGCCACCGGTAACAGTATTCAGCGACAGCTTTGAGATAGATCTTTCTAAGTGGGCGCAGGATTCGCAAAATGACTGGTTCAGATCAAGCCAGCGCGCAACGCAGGGCAGCCGCTCTGCAGAAGTGGATGGCAGTGCAACAGACGCAACACTGACGACAAATGTTCCTATTGATTTGAGTGGAAAAACTTCTGCCACTCTGACATTCTCATGGTTCATTGAAAGCAACTGGGACAGCGGCGAATACATCTGCCTGGACATATTCGCAAACGGTGCATGGGACAATGGTGTTCCTGGTTCAGCTCGTTGTTTAGATGGCGATGTCGATGCACAAAATGTCTGGCACAATGAAAATATTAATCTAGCAAGCTATCTGACAAACGACTTCAAAATAAGATTCCGCGCAACAGTGAGCTCGAGCCGCGAAGACGGCAATGTGGACAACGTCGTTGTTAGCGCCGTCTAGCATACCCTAGATCGTTTAGCCTTTTTTCCCACGCGTCCGCAACCTTCAGCGCTTTCTGCGAGGCTATCCCTGTGTACTTCGACGGATCATCTAAGATTTCTCTTTGCCTCCCAGTGAATCTTGCTACATACGGCGCGGCTTCAGGATCATTGTATACTGTTTCGACAAGCGAGTCCTCCCTACCGTTTACTGCATCAGAAACCCTGCCGATGTAAGCATGTGCGTCTGGGTGACCTGTATATGAAAGTAATATCTGCAGCGGTTCTGCCATAATCTTGTCTCCGGACATCTCGAAATTTTTTCTCATCATCTCGGACCTTGTTACAATGCTTCTTGAAACCCTTGCGGTCCTGTTGACAGAATAGTAAAAAAGGGCAAATATTTCCGGGGTATACCTTTGCGAGGCAGAGTTTGTAAGGTCCCTCTGGAAGTCTGAAACCTGGTCCATGTACATCGTTATCATTCTTGGCATGACTTCCTTCCACATTGACTTCACGTTCTCGGGCCCTACTGGATTTTGCTTGTGCGGCATTGTGGAAGATCTTGAGACGTCGGGGCCCCTTGGTATCATTATCTCCCCGATTTCAGGACTCATCAGGTTCCTTGTGTCGTCCGCCCAGTTAGCAAGCACACTAAACGCTGATATCGTATAATGCACGAGGTCTGTCATGGGCTCTGGTGACGCGATCTGTGTGGATATTTCAGCAGGGCGCAGGCCATAATCAGAAAGAACATCTTTCTCGAATTGCTCTGGATCGTCGACGAACATGGAGGTTGCGTTATATGCGCCGACTGCTCCGGAGAACTTTCCCTCCAAGGCATCTACACCTTCCCGTATTTTCATCAGCCTGTTGCCCATTCTTGACAGATACCATGCGTATGAGAATCCAAATGTTATCGGCTCCGCGTGCTGAAGGTGCGTCCGGCCTATCTGCAATGTATCTGATTCCCTTCTTGTAACATCAATCCACGCGTACATTAGGTCGGCAATTTGAGGCATTATAACATTGTTGAATGCATCTGCGTAGCGCTTCATGTTCGCGGGATCGACTTTGTCATAGGATGTTGCTGGCCAGTGTACGGCCCTCCTGGCACTTTCGGCCGCTTCCCTGCTTTTTCTGGACCTGAACCTCTGGCCGATCTTCCTCTTGATAACATTTACTTTGGCAATTATGTCATGCCTTGTAATATCTTCCTCTCTGTATACCTCGGCCGCTAGAACCTCTGGCAGGTACTTTTTGATAAGCTCAGCGTCCTCGCGTGATATCATTCCTCTTTCTGCCTTTATGTCAGCAAGCGAGGCTTCCATGTCCAGCTTATAGTGCATGAAAGCCTCTTCGCTCAGGTACGGTATGAGCGCCGAGACATCATCATAATACCTGAAGTCGGTCGGCGATATTAGATCAAATCGGTCAGATCTCTTTTTCTTTGGAAAGCTAAGCCGCATGCAGAAATTATGCTTCAAATATATTTAACCTTGATTCAAATCACGCCGGAATTACGATACACGCAAGTTAAATGCTAAAATACTTTTCCTTCGCTATAATTACACATGGACAGTGTAAAGGACCTTGTCGTCTTCACAGAGCCGACGCGCGACAAGAGCGGCGTAGGCGCATTCAGATTCACCAACGATTATTCTGTTTTTGACTGGGGCAAGATGCCCGATAAAGTCCCTTATTCCGGCGCATCTCGCTGCATGATGTCGTCCTATTTCTTTGAGCAACTCGAAGGTGATCATATCCCAACGCACTACATAGGACTGGGCGAGAATATTGATCGCCCATACACAGTGACAGAAGCAACGAGACCGATGGATAGTATGATGATAGAGGTTGTACAGGTTGTAAAACC
>CAZZNM010000091.1:0-3897 GCA_964655805.1 uncultured archaeon | reverse complement strand
TCACAGCCGTATTTTCTGTCCATAATTAACTCACATCTGTCACTATATATAGGACATCCTATGTATTTAAATATGTAAGCGCTATATATAGCATGTCCTATATTGGACATCCGATATAGAAACGAGGTGACAAAAATGGAATATGAAGTTTGTGTAGAAAACTGCAACTGCGGCGAGCGCGATTTCTATGACGTCATGGAGAGTCGGCTCATGCAGATGACTTACTGGGCGCACAAGACCGTGCTTTTCGAGAAAATTAAAGCTGAGATAGAGAAGCAGGAAGGCGCAAAGCTCGAAAAGATAGCTCAATTGCTTGTTGAGGCATCGCAGAACAGATGGAAGACAGAAAAAGAGCTTGAAGAAAAGAGCGAGGAATTGAAAGAAAAACTAAAGGAAACATTTTAGGAATGATTTTTGTTTCCTTTTCATTTATATTCAAACAAAAAGGTGAATCACAATGGACATACCATGGGGTAGTGCAGAAGCCTTAAAATTTATAACAAACGTAGGACTCATAACAAGCGACGGTCCGCACGGGCCGAACATCATGGCCGCAGAATGGACGCACCATGTTTCTTACAGCCCAGGCCTGATAACTGTGTGCTTTGGACCAAACAGGACTACTCTGGAAAATATACGCGCGACAAAGAAATTTGGCGTAAGCCTAGCTGCGAACGACCAGAACGTAATATCAAGCGTTGCTGGCGGTGCCAAAGGCATGGACACAGATAAAATTAACGCTCTCCACGAATTAGGCTTCAGATTCTATACAGGAAAGACCGGTCTTATTATGGTCGAAGGTGCAACGCTTAATGCTGAATGTAAAGTTATCAATGAAATACAGCTGGGTGATCACACAATGGTCGTTGGCGAAGTAATTGAAATGAGAGTAAATAGTAAAGAGCCATTAGCTTACCATCAGGGCAAATACTGGATGCTTGAAAAGAATATTGAGAAGCCTTCTGACAAAGAACAGGAACGGATTAGCGCGATAGTCGAGAAGCACAGGAAGAAAACAGTTCTGGAGAAACAGAAATATTGATTATGGACTCGGTGGAAATTAAACTGTGGGTTGAGATCTCTCAAGGCAAGTCGCGATAGTTAAGAATGAGCCCGTTTCCTGCCCATAAGGCCGATTCGCATGAGTATGTATTTGTCTTTTCTGACTACCTCTCCTATTATATGCCTGAACTTTTCCCTATCTTTTGGGCTCATGATTTTCACCCTTATCTTCATGCAGCATATTGTTCACAAAACTCCTCAGATTTTTGATTCGTTCTATAGTCTTGGCTGCTTCCTCTGTGGTTATGTCCTTGCCATAGTAATTAACGGCATTCCTTATTTTCCGTACGTCGTCGAATTCGTCGCCCTTGTTGCTTTGATTCATTATTTCTTTCAGGAAGGCTGTGTAGCATTCATGGTTGTAGATTTTGTAGCCTTTCTTGACAGCAAGCGCTTCAAGAAGTTCTCTTAATGAGTCATAGGCCAATGAAAGTTTGGATGCTGCGGTGACGTTGCTCATTTCCAACTGGTTTTCAGATTCAAACTTATTCTCGCTGGTCTTTATGAGAGATTTTATCATGCTATCGTCTGGCTTCACTCTTTTGGCTGTTAGGGTGTCCAAGCAATTCTTCCAGTCCGCTTTCGGCTTCATAGCACCAGTCTTCCAGTCAGAATATGACCGTTTATTATGCTATTCTCAAGCTCCTTTGAAGGCACATTTTTCAATGAACTGTACCAGAAGACCTGTATCTTTCTTTTAAGCTTTTTTTCAAAATGGCCAAAGTCAACAGTCCTTTTCGCGGCGAATATGACTATGTCTATGTCCGAATCTGATTTTGCCTCTGCCTTGGACAAGGAACCAAACAGCACTACCGTTGGGCTTGTAAGCTTGCTTTCCAGAAAGTCAACAAGTTCATACAATCTTAATTGCCAATAAAGTCTTGACAATCCTATAAATATCTCGCTATCCCTGTTCGCATAGAACATTATGTAGTTCCTGTCCCTCGCGCTAATAAGAAGTCCTTCTCTCTCATAAAGTTTCAGCAAGGAAGAAGCAGTAGGAGGGGTTATTTTCATCATCCTTGCGTACTGCCTCACGTTTATCCTTTCATAGCAGTTCTCGAAGAATGGCTTCATGTTGTTAATTGTTTTTAACATATGTCAAATATTCTTTACATATGTTTAAATAGCTTTCTTATAGATGTCATGGACTCAGGGGGATTTGAACCCCAGGTAGTATGGACTCGGTGGCCACCATACCCTGGGTTGAGATCCCTATGCTAGGAATTAGTTTTAAAGGCTGTTACATTTCTTCTGACACTTCTAGCACCAATACCGTCACCACCTGACGACGGAAGGAAAGAATACATGTTAAATGAGCTAAATGGATCCATCAACGAATAATGAACTACTGCTGTGGACGTGATACCTTTCGAATCTAGGTGCGCATTTCCGTTGAACATGCTATTCTCATTCACTGCCATGCCATCCTTATTCGATGCAGTTCTCGCAGGAAAACCTTGATTTGTATAGCTTACTACCTTACCATCCTGAAGCTCAGAGAAAGGGATTTCTAGCTCTTCCATTCGGTTTAGGAAAAATATCCAGCTTCCAGGGGTGGAAATGAAAAGGTATCCTCCGGCATCTCGTGCGGCATTTGCATCAGGGCTGAATCTGGTAGGAAAGTTGCCCCTGAATTCTGTAATGTATGCCTGATACGACCCATCGACTTTCCTGAAATGCCTAGAATTATCTGGCTCCTCTGGCAGATTGCGAATAAATTTTTTTGAATAATGTGTTATGACCCTGGGTCTTTCCAGCAAATATCTGCCATCCAATACAAAAGATGAAGTCCATTCACCTAGGACTTTGTCCATTCTGGGTTCTTCTGTTATTAGCCTAGTCAATTCTTCCTGGTAATCCCATGAAATTGGCTGTCCCTCCTTATCAATGCCAAAGTAAGCCCACTGAAGCTCTCTCATTGTAGGCGGATGAAAACTCTGCGCTTCGGCCGCGTACATGGGCCTCTTTACATTCACCCGCCCATGTGAACCGGCCAGATAGTTGGCCCTCCACTTCCTCAATATAAGTTCCCCAATAGAAAAGGCCGGTACGATAGTTCTTCCATCTTCAACTTTTGCTGAGATATAGAAATCCATGCAAATTGTATAGTTGAAAAGATTAAATTGCTTTACACAATCTTCAGAACATCAAGCAAAAGGAACATTCTAAGTGATTTGGAATTTTGAAATATACACCTCCTCAGCTAGTATGGACTCGGGGGGATTTGAACCCCCGGTCTTCACGTTGCGAACGTGACGTCATTCCAGTCTAGACCACGAGCCCTTACATTTAAATGAATTGCTAATATAACGATAAATATGCTTAGCGCAAAGCAGGCTGTCCGTGAGTGGCGCTCATTATATGACATGGCAACTGCTGAGGCGTTGCGGCAGTACGGGCCAACAAACGGAGACACGTCAAGCGGCACACATGACCTCAGGCATGAGACATATCTGAGCAGCTTTCGCGAGCCTTACTGCTTGGATGGTCTGAGGATCCGGCAAGAACGCAGAAACAGGCGGCAGCAACGGGGTAACGACAAGCTCTTCAAGGAAATTCTGGAGCATACTCGCGCATGGCGAGGCCGATATTCTTACAGATATTCGAAAGACGAATGGGAAACAGACGTCGGCAGGCATGCACTGGCAGCTTTCGACTTGGCAATGCAGCTCTAACGCTTCTTCATATGAGCTAGTATCTCGCTCACGATACGCTGGGGCGTCTTGTGAGAGGTGTCTATTACAACATCTGCTTCGCGCTCGAGCTGGAAGAAATCAAAGCCATATATTTTTTTGAAATTCCTGCGTTCGATGGCTTCCTTTTCTTTGAGAA
>CAZZNM010000090.1:0-3919 GCA_964655805.1 uncultured archaeon | reverse complement strand
TAAACAGCGATCCAAGCCCGCAGAACAGGCAGAAGGTTGTCAACATGCTTGTCCAGCTTAAGGGCGATATACAAAACGTGCTGGATGAATTGTGAGATTTAGGCACTCTTATAAATTCTCTAAAGTTTCTAGAACTATCTTTCTTTTTATTTCATCAAACGTGATCAGAAACTTAGTAAAAAAGTTATCTCTCCCCAAAAGATTAAAACTGGCTACATATTCTTCGGAAAAGCCTACTTTTAAAATAAATTCGATATCATCGACTATTATTTTCAATTTATGGATATAGACTGTTATTTTTCCTGAAATGCCTTCTAAATGAATTTTTTCTCCACTCTCTGTGTCAATGTCTAGCTGATTGGCTATATCAATCCTAAATAATGATATTGAAGCCCCGGAATCCAGATAAGCAAGGGTGTCTATTATATTCTTATTTGAAACAAGTTTGATTGGTATTAAAGGGAAGAATCTGTTCTTTATTTTCAGATAAGAATGTCCGTATTTCATCTCATCACAAAAAGAATAAATTCCTCCTCATCTTTTCTTGGCACTTTGAATACAGTCGGATCTTTAATATTTTTTTTCTTTGCAATTTCCATAACTTCCCTTAAATTTTTACCGCTAGCTACTATACCCTTATCTGCTTTCAAAGCTATCCATTCCCCTGAATGTTTCTCAACCTCTTTAGAATGTACAGATAACCACTCCAATTCGTCCTTGCCCATAGATATAGTTAATGACTAAAGTTATAAATAGTGAGCAGAAAAATAGTTTATACATGAAAGCCGTTGCGGCTATAATACTACTTTTATCGATCTCTACGGCTTTAGCCAGCCACGAATCTGAGTCATTTCTCGATGATGCAATAAAGTCGCTGAAATCCCAGGCAGCAGAGCAGTGCGCAGTATACTTCAAGGACATGATATGCGACGACAGCGAGCAGGAGTGCGGCATTTATTATGACAAGAAATTCTCAGAAGAAAACTGCAACGAGTGCCAGACAGGCGGGTTCAAGTGCAAATCCGATAATTTGATAACAGGGCAGTTTTTGCTGCAGACATGTTACTTAGGCGAGTGCTCCCCTGAAGGTAGTTATGCGTGCTCACCTACAGTATCTACAGAGAGATGGCTCTGTCAAAATTACGGACTTGTAAATTGCTGGGAAGTTAGTCCATGCGCGACTGGTCAAGTGTGCACAGGCAATGAGCCGAATGCGCGATGCGCCTATGATACAGGCACCGGCAATCCTGTAATCGAGCCTGCATCGCCTGCCGCTAACACAGCTTTTATTGCCTTATGTCCGACAAATGGCGTTAAGAGATGGGACTGCATAGCTGCATGGGCAACAGATCTGGACAGTAGCAGGTGCCAATGGACTGGCGAGGTCGGACGGGAAGGATGGAGGGGCAGCTCAGCAGAATTCGCTTGCAAAGGTCTGCCGGACGGCAGCTACCGCGCATGGTGCGGTGCAAGACCCGGAACTACAGATAATTGCTTATATGCTGACAGGTCAACGAACTATCAGGTTACAGGCGGTGGTGGGGGCGGCAGCGAGAGTTGTCAGTACAGCTCATGCTCTTCGTCGCAAAGCGGAAACTGGACATGCTACAACACCACCCATACGCAGAAGTGCCAGTCCGAGGACAAGAACGGCGACGGCACTAGCGCATATTGCTGGAGCGGACCACTTGGTTGTGCGTCTGGCCAGACGTGCTCGAATGGCGTGTGCAGTTCTGCTGGCACAGGCAAGACAGCTGCAACAGGATTGTCTTCTACACCCAACGGATGCTCGCCAGTTATAGACGGAAGGCAGTTTAGCGGCCCGACCGTCAGTTTCATATGGAATCTTGCAACAGGCGGCACGATAGAGCAGCAGTGGATCGACATAAATAATGCTTCAGATCAAACGCCTTTTGATGACTGTGACAGCAGCAGTGCAACCAGGCAGTGTCAGGGTGCACCTATGGGCACTGCAAATAGATCTGCAATAATCGACGGTGCAGACCCGCCGCCCAAGCTTGAATCAGGTCAGAGTTATAGGTGGCGCATTAATACTAGGTTTACTGGGGATAATAATTGGTATCCCAGTGAGGTGCGGAATTTTACAGCGCCGACATGCGCAGGCGGAGGAACCGGCAATGTAACATACTCCGGCTTCAGCTGCACAGGGCTCACGTGCAAGATAGACTATGTTAATAATGCAGGCGGCGCGATAAAAATCGGATTCTTGCTTACAAATTCAAATGGCAGACTAATCGAACCAGGATTTGATACCAACAACCCTGTAGGCACTGGTACAGCAACCCACACATTCAATTGCCCTGGCCCGGGCACGTACAATGTAGATGTAATATTCCAGAACCAGATTGAAACGAACTGGCAGAATCGGCTTGCATGGACAAAATCAAATGAAAGACAGACAGTACAAAGCAGTTGTTGATTATGAAGGCAGTCATCTTAAGTCTTGCATTCTTACTAATCTTAGTTAGCTATGCAAATGCAACGGTTAGCTGCAGCCCGTGCAACGTTGGCAACTGCGTGTGCACAATAACTGACTGCCAGACTGGATTTCTAGACATAGCTCCTGCAAATTGCCAGTCAACGCCCACACAGCATTTCATATTCTCCGGCGGTTCTGTGACGTGGCAGCCTACGCAAAGCGGCACATTTTATGCAACAGCATTCTGTGACAGCGGCGCAAAAAGCAGCTGCGCAACAATCACTGTGGGCAGCGGCACGACAACAACCACAGTCCCAGGAGGTACAACCACAACACAACCCGGCAGCACCACAACTACAGTCCCAGGAGGTACAACTACAACACAACCCGGCGGCACAACAACTACAATTCCAGGCGGCACGACAACATCTACATCAACTTCGACGAGCACAACAACCACGCTGCCGCCAACAGAGATATTTGTTGATATAAAGACCAAGCAATTGCAGCGCAACGTGACAGGGAAGATTGAAGTTGATCTCGGCAACAACGACGGTCGGATAGACATAAACAAAGTATCTGTACGCTACACGACATTCCTGCCAATATTCGCTGATTCAAAGAAGATGACATGCACAGGCGACTCGTATGTTGCAAGGTGCAGCTATTCGCTGAAGCCAGAAATGGACTGGATAAGCCCTATGCAACTCGTCCTCAATGTGACTGACAAGCTTAATGTGCAGCATCTGGTCAGCAGCGAGATAGAGCTTGTCGACAGACCGGTAACAACCACGACAACAACGACAGTTACAACACCTGGTGGCACAACAACAACAATCAGCGGCACAACAACATCTACAATACCTGGTTCAACAACGACAACAATAAGCAGCGGAACAACTACAACGACAATAACCGTACGCGGGCTTATCATTGACATAAAAACCAGCGAGCTGCTTGTAAACAAGACAAATTCAATAAGGGTTATACTAGGCGACGAGCAATGCAGGCTTGACAAAGACAAGGTCCAGATAAGATACACGACCTTCCTCTCTGTCCAGATAGCGCCAAGGAAGATGACATGCGAAGGCGACCAGTGCGCGCTTGAATGCCTGTATTCAGTAGTGCCTGAAGCTGACTGGCTCAAGGACATGAAAACAACTATAATTGTCAATATATCTGGCCAGCTTGCGACAGCTGAAAAGACTCTGAAGATAGTCGATGCGCTTGCTACAACTACAACAACAGTCACAACAACAGGTAGCAGTACAAGCACCACTGCTATAAGCTCAACGACAACAACGCTTGCAAGTACTGGTCTTACAAGCATAATCCCTGATCTCAGAAAGCTGCAGTCAGATCTGCAGAGCGTGAAGAATGATTTACAAGCCCTTTCAGATAAGCTTCAGGATATAGGCGATAACAGGTACAGAAGATTCAGCCAGGCAGCTGACGCCATCGATGATTTGATAGTGAATG
>CAZZNM010000089.1:0-3926 GCA_964655805.1 uncultured archaeon | reverse complement strand
GGTGGTTGCTGACAGGTCACCGGCAAGAATATAGATGGAAGTGTTAATAAAGATTATTTAATTGTCAAATACTAGTCTTACTATGCAGAGAAAACAGATATCCTCTCATGAAATAATAAGGAGGTATAGGGAGGGCGAGCACGATTTCTCAAATGTGCTTTGCCAGAATGGCGATTTCGGCGCTATCAATCTTTCTGGCATCATATTCAGGAATTCTGATTTGAGCTTTTCTGGATTTGACGGCACTGACCTGACCGATGCAGACTTTTCTGATACTATTCTTGATTGGTCGAGCTTTCGACTGGCGACATTAAGGAAAACAAATTTCACTGGGGCGAGATTGCAGTGGTGCGCCCTTAATGATGCGATTGTTGATGGCACGATATTCAGGAAAGCTGACCTTAGCTGGTCTATTATGTTCAACACAAACAGGAACAACGCAGACTGGGATGGCGCGAATTTTGTTACATGCGCGTTTGATCCTTCTGAAATTACATCAAAGGGCATTGCCGTGCATCCTTCGCAGCTTGAGCGATTAAAAGATAAGATGCCATTTGATATATGGCTACGCATAAAATTCAGCCTGCAGAATGTCACGCAGGCCTTCAACAGGGCGCAGACACTTGTAAACGTGGAAAGGCATCCATATCTAGGCGCGCAATCGCATGTTGGTTACAACATAGAAAGCGGCGGCAAATACTCAGTGCAGCCTGGTACTGGTTACACCATGGAAAACAAGTATGCCATCGATAACCCTTATGTCAGCAGCAGGAAAAAGAAGGATTTACCGTTCTAACGGAAGGCTTCATAGAACTGATATCCATTCTAGGAATGTGATACAGCACTAAACTAGCAGTATTATTTCCTTTGGCAATGTAATCATGTTCTCAGTAATTCTTTCTGCAGAGCCCGAAATAATGATCCCCATGTAAGCAGAAACGTTTTCTATTGTCTGCCTAACTTGTTTTGCGCCCTTATCGCTCCAGCCAGTCTCTATAGCAATGAGGCCATTAGGTGTTTTGACTATAAAATCAGCCCCGCCTTTTTTGTAATCATAATAAAGCCCGCTTATGAGTCGGCTCTGGAGTACATTTATACGCCACAACACATTCGCAACTGTTGTTTCCAATAAAGGTCCCAGTGTTTCGCTGGTTTTATCCAGTTTTCCTATCCTCCACATAAGACTTGCCTGCAAGACAGGTGTAGAAAAATAGTATTTCCAAGCCGCGTTGGCTATTTTTTCAGGTCCGCCATAAGGCTTTACAGGAAAAAGAACACCTGCTTTTTCCAAACCTTCGAACAGCCTAAAAACAGACGCTTCTGATATGTCGCTAAAGTTACCGGCAATAGATTTGATACTTACACCGCCACCTTTATTGCACGCTATTAGAGAAAGTATCGGGAAGGCTTTACTTGTGAGCTTCTTTCCTATGTTAGAAAATAATGGAAGGTCCTCTTCGACAACTCTCCTCAACATATCCAACGTCTTTTCATACAGGACGCTTTCGTCTGGTTCGCTTATAGTAAACGGGAAGCCTCGAAGCAACATATATTGCTCCATATCAGACTGCAAAGATGGTATTTTGGAGAGGTACTGCGTCCTAGTTTCTTTAATTACGCTTGTTAGTCTGCTGTAGGCTTCATTGGCCGAACGTGTCAGAAACAATGCGTTCTGTAGATTCTCAGCTGTGTGCGTTGGCGGATGTATAATATTTTTCGTTTTTGCTGACTTGAATAAAACATACTCCATAAATCTTAGCGGGAACAGCCATTCTGTCTTGGCACGTCTGACTAGATCTGTCGTCATTCCAAAAGCTATGGCAGATGATCCTGAAACTAAGATCAGAACATTTTTTGAGCGATCATAAACAGTTTTGATTACTAATGGCCAGTTCTTGTCGTAGTGCGCCTCATCAATTAGCAGAATAAGCTTGCCTTTGTATGTTTCTAAAGGCCCGCCAAGAAACTTGTTTTCGTATATGCTCAGAACTTCTTGTAGGCCAACACCGAATTCCACCAAGCGGTCGCAGGATAGATAGAGAAACTTTGTATTTTTGGCATTCTGAAAGCGCTCAAATATCTGGAAAAGCAGGGTTGTTTTTCCGACACCGCGCAGCCCTGGAATTATAATAAGTCTGTTCTCAGCCCCCTCGGGCTTTACGAAATTTGACACCGCCTTGAACAGCCTGTAGTAAATAGGTCTGTATAGAAGCTTGTTGCCCGTAACCGGGTCTGTTGTGTAGTTCTTTGCCAGCTCAGAAGCTACGGCTAATTGAGTGTTAAGATAACCTACTATATTGTCTTGCATCTCAGCCATGCAATATTTATAGGCCTAAAAGTACTTAAAGTTTATTTCAAAAATTGTAATGAAATATGGCTATTTTATGTTATAAAATAAAATTATACTTAGAATCTGTATTCTTCGAGCTTGTAGATCTTGGTCACCAGGACTTCTTTCCAATCAGCGATCATCGATGCGAATCGCTGTTTAATCTCCAGCTTCATTTCATCCAGCTCTGCCGTACTTTTTGCCAGCATGACGATGTATACGTCATAATCGCCCAGAACTGACATGAGATCTATAACGCGCGTGTTTTTCTTCATCGTTTCTATGAACGATTCGTAGCTCTCTTTTGTCACGTTATTCAGTTTGACATATATGTGCACAGCCATGGGAAAGCCGAGTTTCAATGCGTTCGGCTGTATGGTATATTTGTCTATAACGCCTTCACGTTCCATTTTCTGTATTCTTTTCTTCGTCGAATCGACTGACAGCTGAATATTGCGTGCAATTACAGTCAACTTTGTTCGTGCATTTTCGCTTAAAATATTCAAGATTCGTCTGTCCAGCTCGTCTAACTGGCTTATTTCTTGAGATTTTATGCGCTTTCTAGCCATATATATCTTAATTATTAAGATAATTATTTAAATCTATCTTATTCTTAAGACGATTTTTGCTGAAATTATAAGCATTCTTAAGATATATAACTACTTGAGATGATGAGAATGTCGTTTACACCTATAGGGGAGGCAAGGATGCCTGAAGAGAAATGCTGCACTGAAGTAATAACTTTCGGCCTGGGCACTGCGCCTGTGGTGAAGACACTTCCCTGCAGCAAGCATAGGTGATGAAAATGTATGAAGGATTTAGCGTCTTTTCGCCGGTAACTACAAGCGGGTATGTGCTAGATGAGTTCAGACGCTTGGCAGGACTAAAAGGCGGCGGCGCGAAATACCGTGCTGTCCTTGAGATAAAACAAGGCACGTCTGCTGACAAAGCTGTAGAAGATTACATGTTCGTGAGGGGCCTTGGTACTGATGACGCAGACAAGCTGAAACAGCATTTCAGCGACCTGGCTGAGCGCACTGGAGAAAGCGAGATCATGCGGCAGATTGACTGGTACAACAAAAGAGCGCGAAATAAGATGTACGTCATCTATGGTGTGTAAGAATGCAAGTAGAATTGCCTCTTTCATATGAAACACTAAGTGATGGTACAGAGGTAGGAAAATTCGAAAGTATCTCGTTTATTTGCAAAGACGGGATTCCGATATCACCTCCATTTAGTGAGATAACTCCCATAGAAAATGGATATACTGCATATTTTGGACGCGATGTGTATAAGCTGGATAGAAATGGTCGTATCGTTTCCGGACCAGATTATCCAAATAGTTTTACGGACTTTGCTAAAGATATATCCAACAATCTTGTAGAACGTTATCTTGAATTAGCTAGAGACGAATTGCTAAAAGTACTAGATACCAGTGGTAGCCAACTTAGGTATAATATTGATAGAACCGCTAGGATAAGCGCAAGATACTGGCATGGTTCTGGCTGAACATTCATAAGCTTTCACCTGCAATTTTATAGCAATGAAAATCTATCTCGATACATCAAATATTGAAGAAATCCGTAAAGCCCAGTTG
>CAZZNM010000088.1:0-3971 GCA_964655805.1 uncultured archaeon | reverse complement strand
AGCATATAGTTACAGCGGCAGAATGGTCAATATGATATTCGTCATATTTTCAGCTTATGTTTATCGTGGAAGATGAATAGCACTATTTCTGCCTCTAGTAACTGACAATAAGAGGTGATTTGAATGGCAAAGTTGGCACAAAACTTTGCAAAATACGTAATCCATGCCAGAATGAACGCAAAAGGCATGGTTGAGCGCCCGGACATCATAGGCGCAATATTTGGCCAGACAGAGGGCCTTCTTGGCGCAGACTTAGATCTTCGCGAGCTTCAGCGCACAGGCCGCATAGGCCGCATCGAAGTAGATGTAAAAAACAACAAAGGCAAGGCGTACGCTGAAATACTAATCCCTTCAAGCCTTGACGCAAGCGAGACAGCGCTCATTGCTGCCTCGCTCGAGACCATAGACAAGGTCGGGCCATGTGACGCAGAAATCGAGGTCGGCGGAGTCGAGGATGTCAGAAGCCAGAAAAGGCGCTATGTCATCGACCGCGCCAAGGACATACTACGCAACATGTCTGAGGACTTCAGCGACTCGCAGAAGATGTCTGAGCTGATCAAAGAGGCAGTAAGAAGCTATGAGGTCACAAACTATAACGGTCTGAGCTGCGGACCCAACATAGTCGATGCAGACGAAATAATAATCGTCGAAGGACGTGCAGATGTTATAAACCTGCTCAAGAACGGCGTGAAGAACGTCATTGCTTTCGAGGGCTCTAAAATACCTGAGGCAGTGATAAAACTCACGAGAGAAAAAACAACAACAGCTTTCCTTGATGGCGACCGCGGCGGCGATTTGGATTTGAAAAAGCTGCTTATTGTTGCAGATATCGATTATGTCACGCGCGCAGAGACAGGCAAGGAGGTAGAGGAGCTTACAAAGAAGCAGATATTCAAAGCGCTTCGCGAACGTGTTCCTGTTGACCAAGCGTTTGAGAAGCGGGAAAAAGAAGAATACAAACAAGACAAACAAGAGCGCCAAGAGCCACCGGAGGCAGAAGAGGTCAGCGACGAAAGAAAGAAATTCCTCCACTCATTGCTAGAAGACCTAATGGGCACGCGCGCTGCTTACTTGCTTGACAGCGGCAACCAGATACTCAGTAAAGTGCCGATCAGCGAGCTTTCAGAGATGATAGAAAATTACCCTGTTCATACAATAGTCATGGACGGCAAGATCAACCAGAGCTTGATAGATCTGGCGTTACAGAAAAAGATAGCATGTATAGTTGCTACAGACTACAAAGAGCGCGTGCATTCGGGCTCAATAAAAATCATCGTCAGAAATGATTTTGTAACAGCATAATTATAATGAAGCAAAGCTTCACCATGTATAAAACATAGTCAGAGGTAAATCTGCACTCAGCTTTTCTTAGTCATCAAGCATTACAGGCTTCTGCTGCGAGTACTTTTTCACGTAAACAACATCGCCGCAATTGCTGCACTTTGCTTCTACGAAACGTCCAACTTCCATATTAACATTCATTTCCTTTCCACAACATGTCGGTAAAGACACTAGTATCACCTCTAAAACACAAAAATTCTACGGCAGGATTGAGATTACGGTCATCCAGAAGGAATCATCCCGAATTAGCTCTTTACAGCAATTCGGAAAACTGTACAGAATACGTAATTAAGGTAAGAATGAAGCATTTGCATGCTCTTCATACGTAACATATAACTGAATACCTTAAATACTTTACCCAATCAATATGTATGCTTAAAAGCATAAAACAGACTATAATTATGAGCATGATATCATGAGGCTACCAGACCTGAGCGTAATAAGAAAGATGAGGAAGCAGATAGGAATAAACCAGACACAGCTAGCTCGCGCCGCCGGGGTTTCCCAGTCGCTTATCGCCCGCATAGAATCCGGCAAAGTCGACCCTACTTATTCTAAGGCAAGGAATATTCTGATCGCGCTGGAGAAAATCGGCACAGGCAAGATCCTTACAGCAAAAGACATAATGAATAAGCACATCGTTTCTGTGCGACCAAATACATCACTACGCGAAGCAGCGGCCCAGATGCGTAGGAAGGGCATATCTCAGATACCTGTGATAGACAACGACCTGGTCACCGGTTCACTGTCTGAAAAAACGATAATAGAAAGCGTTGCCAAGGGCAAGAGCATCGAAGACATTTCACTGGTGCCAGTAAAGGATATAATGAACGATGCATTCCCGCTCATTGATGAGTCAGCGCCTGTCAGCATGGTGTCCTTCATGCTCGAATATAATTCCGCCCTGCTAGTCGCAAAGAAGGGCAAGGTTGTAGGAATCATAACAAAGGCAGATTTGCTCAAGCTGATGTAGCATTTTTACTCTCCTCAGCTTTTTTATGTAGTTCCTCCACATATTTCTCATGTATCTCTTGCGCCCTTGTATAGGCAGGATCTAGTGCCCTAAATAAGCTAAATGCATTTTTAGGATCTTGTTTGTGGCAGTCGTAGTAAGTCATAAACCGCCTTTTTATATCAGGATAAAGATCTAATCTGCGCCGGACTTCTGGATCAAAAACAAGCCCATCAATATCAATAAACGGTCTTTGCCTGAACAAAGAGAATAGAGAATCGAATGCATGGTATGCTTCTAAAGAACCAAATTCCAATGTTTCCGGATCTCTTTCAAATCCTCTCTCCATTACATGTCTGTTCTCTTCACCAAATATAGTAACTAGTGGTTGATAACCAGGGTTAGATTGCTTTATTTCTTCCCGTGCTTTCACCAAAGCATCATCAAACATACTTTTGTACATATTGCTTATGGGGTCGCCTGGATCTACAGCAGTAAACATCAGACCATCCATGATGAATTTTAAGGTTGTAGTGACCTTTGCTACATTTTCAGGGAGTTCCAGATCCCCTATTCTGGTTTCATAGGGTAAATTAACTAATGTCATTAGCTCTGGCCCTTCCATTATAACATTCCAATAATTATCCTCCATTGCTAACTCTGTACCATATTCAAAAGTTACAGAATATGGCTCATTAGGCACCTGATCCATGAGTGCAATAGCCATTGGCCCTTCTTTTTTAGTCGAGCTAAATCTTACATAAGGAAAGAAATAGGCATAACCGCGTCTAAATGCAGGAGATTCTTTAATTGAAATGTTAATGTCAATTGCGTTTTCTCCAATGGATTCAAGTGATTCGACATATCTTTGGCGTTGCTCTTCTAAAGATAACAACACAGGAGGAAAATGTAAATGTTCATAAACAGCAGCAATCTCGCCTATCTGACGCACAATATAAAGACCAGCATTAACTGGATCGTAATCGCGTTGCCGAAATGTCCTACGTAGAGTGCCATTTGAAAATCGGCTCTCCTCTGTATACAACGTTATTTGCGAAAATATACCTGACTGCCTACTGTCGGCATTCCCTACTCGCGCTTCCAAATCAAATGACTTGAAACAATCCTCTGGTTTGAGCCAGTTAGGAGGTCCTTTTTCACTTGGGTCTCCATACCTACCTTCAAAAGTAATATCAATTGCCACGCCGTCAAAAGTTTCGTATATACCAAGCAATTTTAGATATCTTGAGTCATCGCTACTGGACTTTTCAACTTCCAATATCTGAAATGGCGGACGTCTTCCTTGATAAAGCTGTGTACGACGAGAACTAATCAATTTATTAATTTCTCTTTTTACTGGATCTTTGTATCGCGGCGCCTTCCGAGCTACATCAGGGTCAAAAGTATGCAATCCGCCTTTCAGATACAAAGATAGCGTTTCTTCTATGGCATCAGGCATTATCATAAGAACTGTCAAGAATATTTAAGCGCAAAAATTACACACTTATATTTCTTCCCATCAATCTGATTCCTATGAATCTAAAAGACATCTCCCATATATTCCGCAGCTATGACGTGCGCGGCATCTATGGCAAGGATTTAGACGAAGAAATAATGGAACGCATAGGCAACGCCTTCGCGCAAGCAACAGGCGAGGACGTAATAGTAGCGCGCGACA
>CAZZNM010000087.1:2327-3972 GCA_964655805.1 uncultured archaeon | reverse complement strand
ATGCAAGGATGTACGACGTAGTCCGGGTCGGTGAAGACAAGCTCATTGGCGAAATTATTCAGATAAGGCCGACAAGGACGGTGATCCAGGTTTACGAAGATACGTCTGGATTAAAACCAGGCGAGCCTGTTGAAAACACAGGTCTTCCGCTCACAGTCGAGCTCGGGCCTGGATTGCTAAAGAGTATTTATGACGGCATACAAAGACCGCTGCCAGACCTGAAAGCACTTATGGGCGATTTCATTCGCCGAGGCGCGCACGCGAATGCGCTAGACAGGAAAAAGAAATGGCAATTTGTCCCGCTTGCGAAAAAGGGGCAGGACGTTAAGGAGGGAATGATCATAGGCACCGTAAAAGAGACGGAAATCATCGAGCATCGCGTTATTGTTCCTATTGGTGTGAGAGGAAAAATAAAGGATATCAAGGAAGGTAATTTCACTGTGAACGATGCTGTAGCAACTTTAGATGATGGCCAAGAAATAAGATTATCGCAAAAATGGCCGATAAGAAGTCCCCGTCCTGTTCGCGAAAAATTAATTCCGCAATTGCCATTGATCACAGGGATGCGCATCCTGGATGCACTGTTCCCTTTGGCAAAAGGCGGCACTGCTGCTGTGCCAGGGCCATTCGGGGCAGGAAAGACAGTCATGCAACAATCGCTTGCAAAATGGTGCGACGCAGATATTATTGTTTATGTCGGCTGTGGCGAGCGTGGTAATGAGATGACTGAAGTTCTTAAGGAATTTCCTGAACTCACAGACCCTAAATCAGGAAAGCCGCTTATGGAGAGAACAATACTCATCGCGAATACTAGCAACATGCCGGTCGCTGCACGGGAAGCATCGATATATACAGGAATAACGCTTGCTGAATATTACCGTGACCAGGGATATGATGTTGCGCTGATGGCTGACAGCACTTCGCGCTGGGCCGAAGCAATGCGCGAGATAAGCAGCCGCTTGGAGGAGATGCCTGGCGAAGAAGGATACCCTGCATATCTTTCTAGCCGTCTCGCTGAATTCTACGAAAGGGCAGGCAGATGTGTATTGCTCAATGACAAAGTCGGCTCTGTAAGTATTATAGGCGCTGTGTCGCCGCCAGGCGGAGATTTTTCCGAGCCCGTGACGCAGTCGACGCTGCGCGTTGCGAAGGTCTTCTGGGCTTTGGACGCACGGCTTGCCAACCGCCGGCATTTCCCTGCGGTAAACTGGCTGACTAGTTACAGCCAGTATGAAAAAACACTTGCAGAATGGTATTCGAAAAATGTGTCAAATGAATGGCTGCAGATTATAGGCGAGGTGAAGCAGGTGCTTACAGAAGAGGAGCGATTGCAGGAGATAGTCCAGCTCATAGGAAGTGATGCCCTGCCCGAAAGAGAGCAGCTGACGCTAGAAATTGCCCGCCTGATTCGCGAGTTCTTTTTGCAGCAGAATGCGTATCATGATGTTGATGCGTACAGCGACATGAAAAAGAGCTACAGAATACTCAAGACAATACTCTACTTTGCAGAAAAATCCAGAACAGCGCTAAAATCAGGCATTCCGATAAAAGAGATTCTGGCTGGCCCAGCGCGCAACAAGATTGCTGACGCAAAGTTCGAGAAAAACTACAGCAAAGTTCTGGATGACGTGATAAGAGATATAGA
>CAZZNM010000087.1:0-2227 GCA_964655805.1 uncultured archaeon | reverse complement strand
CAAAGTTCGAGAAAAACTACAGCAAAGTTCTGGATGACGTGATAAGAGATATAGACAGTGAACTCAAGTAGTGTGATTAAGTATGTGCGATCTACCAAATGGTCAAATAGAATATGCCTCAAGGGTGTCCCAGGAAGCTGCACGAGAAAAGTTGCTTGCGATGGGGTTAAGAGACATAGCAGGAAATTCATCGTATAAGGGGACATGGTTTGGATACGATATCCCCCTAACAGAAAAGCAGAAAGGCGATCTAAAGTTCCGTGTCCCCAGGCATTATTCTGCGATGACGGGAGGTGTTTGGGTGCGACTTTATGATACAGACATTCAAGTTGATGGTGATATAATACCGTACGACCCGATATGCGGTAGGTGGAGGGTAAGTGGCAACAGGATATGTTCTGATGATCAGGAAGCATATCAGAGAGATATGCTAAATGAGCTGGCAGAAAAAATACGGATATCAATAAACGATGACGTAACCTTATCTGCTGAATTGAAGGTGTAATTATGAAACTCCTGAAAGACTACAAAACAATAAACAGCATTGTCGGGCCTTTGCTTTTCATCGAGAATACGCACGCCGTGGGCTACGGCGAGCTGGTAAGCATCAATTTACCCAGCGGCGAAAAGCGCCTCGGCCAAGTTCTGGATACATCAAAAGACATAGTCGTTGTGCAGAGCTTTGAAGGTACAAGAGGACTGGACAAAGGGGCTTCAGTGCGCTTTCTGGGTGATACATTCAAACTCAAGATAAGCGAGGACATGCTAGGCCGGATTCTTGATGGCAAAGGTATGCCCATAGACAAAGGCCCTGAAATAATTCCAGAGGAAGAAATAGAAATCATCGGAAGCGCGATAAATCCGTATTCGCGCGCCCCGCCCCGCGATTTTATCCAGACTGGAATATCGACAATAGATGGCATGAACACGCTTGTTCGCGGCCAGAAATTGCCAATTTTCTCTGGCTCTGGATTGCCGCACAATGACATAGCACTGCAGATTGCAAGACAGGCCACTGTCAAGAGCGAGGATTTTGCTGTAATATTTGCGGCAATGGGTATAACAAACGAGGAAGCGAAAAAATTTATCTCGAACTTCGAAGAGACCGGGGCAATAGAGCGTGCCGTAGTCTTTTTGAATCTTGCTGACGACCCGGCTGTTGAGCGGCTGATAACACCAAGGCTTGCATTAACTGCTGCTGAATACTTTGCCTACAAGAAAGGCATGAACATACTTGTCATTCTCACAGACATGACGTCTTACTGCGACGCGCTGCGGGAGATATCCTCTGCAAGGAACGAGATCCCTGCACGAAGAGGATATCCCGGTTATATGTACACAGATTTAGCTACAATCTATGAGCGTGCAGGCATGATCAAAGGCCAGAAAGGTAGCATCACGCAACTGCCAATACTGACAATGCCTGGTGACGACATAACGCATCCGATACCAGACCTGACAGGCTACATAACAGAAGGCCAGACCGTGCTATCGCGCGAATTGCACAGAAAAGGTGTCTACCCGCCAATCGACGTACTGCCTTCGCTCTCGCGCTTGATGAACGCAGGTATCGGTAAGGCAAAGACGCGTGACGACCACAGGCAGGCAAGCGACCAGGTGTATGCAGCATATGCAGAAGGCCGGGATCTTCGATCCCTATCTGCAATAGTCGGTGAAGAAGCATTGTCAGACCGCGATAGAAAATTCCTGAAATTTGCAGAAGAATTTGAAAGCAAGTTCGTTAATCAGAATATCAACGAGAACAGAACCATAGAAACCACATTGCAGATAGCATGGGATCTCTTATCAACATTGCCAGAGGAATCGCTTACCCGCATTAGCGGGGAATTCAGGCAGAAATATTACAAACGCGGAAGTGTTTGATAATGTCAGATTCATCAAAGAATTTCAGAAATATACACGCCAGAAAGATTATTGGAACTTTATTCCATTGGTCAGTGGAGACAAACAGAAGAATTTTGGAAGCTGATGTGATATGCAAGACGTCAAGCCAACACGCTCAGAGCTGATTGCAACAAAGAAAAAGATAAAACTAGCAGAAGCTGGTCATAAGCTTCTGAAAAAGAAGCGCGACGGCCTGATGCTCGAGTTCTTCAAGGTTCTCAATGAGGCCAAAGGGATAAGGAAAGACCTCAATGAAAAGTACAGGGTTGCAAACAGGAGAATGATGGAATCCGTGGCATTAGATGGCATGACAGAAATCAAG
>CAZZNM010000086.1:0-4063 GCA_964655805.1 uncultured archaeon | reverse complement strand
TTTCCACCTACATTTAGTTGCATAGTCTTCTCAAGCTTCACTCCGCGGTCCCTGAAAAGGTTTGCAAGAACACGGTGTACTATTGTTGCGCCAACTTGTGACTTAATATCATCGCCTATAAGCGGCAAGCCCTTCTTTTCAAACTGCTGCTGCCACCTCTTTTCCTTTGCAATAAATACAGGTATGCAATTCACAAATCCACACCCGGCTTCCAGTGCTTTTTCCACATACCATTTTGTGGCAAACTCGCTTCCCACAGGAAGGTAATTAATAACTACATCAGTTTTTGTCTCCTTTAGCACTTCTGTAACATCGACCGTCTCTGAATCATGCTTATCCACTATCTGTGATACGTACTTGCCTAGTCCGTCGTGCGTCATTCCTCTCATAACCGTAATGCCTAGCTTGGGTACGTCTGAGAATTTTATTGTGCAGTTCGGCTTGACAAAAATAGCGGCGCTTAGGTCTTTGCCGACTTTGTTTCGGTCTATATCAAACGCTGCGGAGAACTCGATGTCGCTGATTTTGTAGCCGCCTAGGTCTGCGTGCATTATTCCAGGCACATTCTCTTCAGTATCTTTATAGAATTCGACGCCCTGCACCAATGAGGATGCGCAGTTGCCCACGCCAACTATCGCTGCTCTTACTTTGGTCATGAGTATTTTACGTACGTAAAATATTAAATACTTTACGGTGGTAAAATATTTAATGTTGGAATCAGAAGTTATAAGAAAGGTAGAGGTGTGGCTTAAAAAAAGAGGGTATGTTACAAAAAGAGAAGTGCGACTATTTTACAGAGAGGCGGATATAGTAGGGTACAAGAGTCCGAATAAATTTATAGCTATAGAAGCTAAAGGAGAGGTAGGAGTTGTAATTTCTGGTGTTGGCCAAGCAATTTCTTACGGAGTGGCTGTTGATGAATCGTATTTGGCTATTGAGCCAAAGATGCTGAAAGAAATAGGACGTTTTATAGATAAGATCCCTATCGGCATCCTTCTTGTAAATAAACATAAGGTAAGATTGTATAAGAAGTCCATAGAATTTAATCCTAGCATTGAATGGAAGATGTATCTAATAGAATTATTCGAAAAAGGCAAAGCTAAAAGGCCTATAGAAGAGGGACCATATGGGCCTCAGCCAGAAGACACGCCGGAAATGAAAAGACTAAAAAGATTACTTACTACAGAATCGTTATGGTTTTGGGTACTGCTACTATTATCAAAAAGACCATATCATGCCTATATTTTAAGAGATAAAATAAAAAATGAGTTTGGATTCACGCCAGGAACTGTTACTGCTTATAAAGTTCTTTATCTTTTAGAAAGAGGAAAATATGTAACAAAGATTAGAAAAGGTAATAAAATATTTTATAAAATTACAAGGGTAGGAAAAGAACAGATAAATATGGCAAGAAAATAT
Source organism: uncultured archaeon (assembly GCA_964655805.1). Classification (GTDB taxonomy): domain Archaea; phylum Aenigmatarchaeota; class Aenigmatarchaeia; order GW2011-AR5; family GW2011-AR5; genus CAZZNM01. Next base: position 2,644 of record CAZZNM010000086.1, on the reverse strand, counting down.
TTAAGTAAAGTAGAAAGACTTTAGCTCAATAGAGCCTTCCGCCAATTGTTGCTTCCTTATCAGGTACAATTAGAATGCATCTGCCCTGTTCATCAGGTACGCCGAGCGTAAGCACTTCAGAAAGGAACGGGCCTATTTTTCGTGGTGGAAAATTGACAATGCATAATACCAGTTTATTTATCAATTCTTCTTTCGAATATAGGTCAACAATCTGCACACCTGAGCTCTTGATACCTATATCGTTCCCAAGATCAATCTTAAGTTTGTAAGCCGGCTTCTTTGCTTCTGGAAAATCATGAACTTCGATAATTTTTCCGACTCTGATATCCAATTTCTCAAAATCCTCAGTTGTTGCCATAATTACGCCACTTTGGCTAAATGTATTTTCTTATGCATTGTTAGCGCGCGCTGTGAGGCATGCTCCTTGCCGCACTCTGGGCACTTCAATTGCTGTGCTAGTTTTGTTGCCTTTATGCTGTCGCGCTTCGCCTTTGCGAGCTTGTTCTTGTCAAGCCAGTCCTTTTTCGTCGGACATAGTGGATCAACGCACATTCTGAATGGACGTCGCGCCTGCGGCTGGACGCGGATTATAGGTGTCTTGCATTCCTCGCATATTTTATCCTGAGGCATTATCGTTCCTTCTCGCGGCAGCGGATAACCAGTACCACACTTCTTGTAATTTGTGCACCCTACAAAACGCTTTCCAGTGCGCCATAGTTTGTGCACTTTCAGCGTGCCGCCGCATTTGCATTTGCCAAGTATGCTCTGTTTGTCCTGGGTAGCTATCACTGCCTTTGTCAGTTCTTCGCCTACTTTCTTCTCACGTTTTTTGAATTCTGTGCAAATCTTTTCCAACCTATGCTGCGCTTCTTCGAGCACCTGCTCGCGCTTCTCCTTGCCGGCCTCGATAAGGTCGCATTCTTCCTCGAAATGTCTCGTAAGTTTTTCTGAAACAACATCAGGCACGTTCTTTTCGAGTATCTCCGAAAGCTGCATGCCAAGCTCTGTCACTTCGATGCTCCTGCCGATCACGTATCCACGATTGTAAAGTATTTGCAGTATAGATGCCCTCGTAGACTTTGTGCCTAGATTTTTTGATTCCATCTCCTTGAGAACAGAGCCCTGAGAAAAACGTGAAGGCGGTTGTGTCTGTTTATCGAGAAGTGTCGCCTCTTTTATCTGCAGTTTGTCGCCAATCTTCATTTCAGGAAGTATCACATCCTCTCTTGCAGCGTACTTGCCGTAAAGCGCAGTCCAGCCGGGCTCAATGGTGCGCTTACCGTTTATTGAAAACAACTCTTCACCGACGGAAAGCACGACTTTCTGGCTCTCGCGTTTTGCAGGATCGCCGAAGCACGCCAAGAAACGGCGCACAACAAGATCGTAGACTTTTTTCTGCTTGTCACCTATCGCCTTGATTTCGCCTGTCGGATATATTGCCGGATGCGCTGTGTCTATCTTACTGCCTTCTTCTGGTTTCAGTTCTGTTTTAGATAAAAGTAATTTACAGCCTTTCTCATAACTTTTCTGCCTGCCTAGCGCTGTAATTATTTTCTTGTAATTTATGTCCTTTGGCAGCTTCTCACTTGCAGTTCTTGGGTATGAAATCAGGCCGGCCTGATACAATGTTTCAGCAATGGCAAGCCCTTGCTGCGGCGAATAGCCAAAGTAGCGGTAGATATCGGCCAGGAATGAAGTCGTGTTGTAAGGCTTTGGCGGCTTCTGCATCATTGTTTTGGTTGTCATGCTCTTTACAGCTGCAACGCCCTTCAAGCTAGAATGTATCTTCTTCGCCTCAGACTCGTCAAAGATCTTGCCTTTGGTATGTTGGGCAATAAGCCGTTTTTTTCCAGCAATAATCTCTAATTCAATTTCCCAGAACGGCTTTGGCTTGAATGCCTTTATCTTCTTCTCGTGCTTTGCAAGCATATGCAAAACAGGGCCTTGAACGCGGCCGGTTGATAGTATTCTGAAGCGCTTTGCTGCTAATTTTATTGAATTGGTGAGGGCGCGCGTTAGATTGATGCCCCAGTACCAGTCCAGGTAATGCCTCGCAAGGCCGGATTCTATTAGATTCTTGTTGAGCTTGATCATGTTTTCATAGCTTTCTAGAAGCTCTTGCTTGGTCATCGTACTGAATTTCATTCGGCTCGCATTGCTTCGACCAAGTATGTACTTCAATATATTGTAGCCGATAACCTCGCCTTCATCATCGTAGTCTGTAGCGATAATTACGTCTTTTGCCTCCTTTGCCAAATTTTCTATATTTCTGAAGTATGGTTGTGAGAACGCAGCGAATTTCGACGCCTTGAACGAAGGTACCCATTCCACGTTGAACGAAGGATATGACCAGCCCTTGTCGCTTTGCTTTAGCGTGAATAAATGGCCTACTGCAGGCACGCAGACAAATTTGTTGCCATTGTTGCTGAATTCATACCAGAATGCGCGCTCGCCCTCGACGCCCTTCTTAGCGGGCTTGCCATCAGAAAGTGCTTCGGCGATGCTTTTTGCGGCACTTGGTTTCTCAGTTAAAATAAGCGTATACATTTCTCATTTATAATATAGGAAAAGATTTATAAACCTTAGCCCTTTTTCTCGATGCGTTCAAATCCGCAGTAGCTTTGTAAAGCCTTCGGTATCTCAA
>CAZZNM010000085.1:0-4147 GCA_964655805.1 uncultured archaeon | reverse complement strand
TATTTTACATGGATCCCGATGACATCCAGTTCTTTACAGGTGCATTGCGCGCCCAAGAGCAAAGAAACATTCGGCTGGGTGCGGCCTTCGTCGCCGGATATCAGCTCTTTGATGTAAAGCCCTGCCTCTGCACGCACTTCGAGAATGAATTTCTTAGGCCCAAGATATTTCGCCCTTAAGCCTTTGACCTTCCGTGGCCTGAGGCGGTCGGCGCGGCGGTGCAACACGCGCTGCGGTGTCTTCTGCTTTATTTCTTTTAGCGTTTTCAATGCATTGAGATCGCTTTTCTTTATTTTTCTATCGCATACGACTATAGCGCGGTATGTTTTTTCAGCGCGCGATTCCTTTATCTTGCGCACTTCTGCTATATTTGATAACCGTAATTTCTGAACTTTTATGCGTTTGTCAATCTTTTTTGATAACGTATTGAAATTTACATACCTTTTCATCGGCTTCAATATCTCCAGCACAAACGGCCGCCATGCAAGGCATCTGGCATCTATGTCCTCACGCCCTAAGCCGTGCAATTTATGCCCCTTTCCTTTTGTAGCTGCCATATAGGGCTTTGCGATGAGCTGCTCAACGCTTGTCTTGTACTTGCGCGAGGGCCATTTTGTCTGCGGTATGCCGCGCACGAGCTTCTGGTATTCGCCGTAAATGAAAAGCGGGTTTACTTCGATGTTTACTGAATTGTCTGATAAATCAAAGATTATGTTGATATCTGGTCTTTGATTAAATTTTGCCTTCAGTTTCTTTTCCAGCGTCTTGCCGACTTCTCTATTTACTTCTGCCTTCAGCGGCTCGCAGTAGTCTATACCCACGCGCTCCCATAGATTTTCTTCATTTTCGATCAGGTCAAAGCTTAATTTTGTGCCCACCAAGAACGTGGTAAATTCGTATTTCATTGCTTTTCTTGCTGCCTTTTCTGCCAGCTCATCCAGACGCAAAAATAGGTCATCACATATCTCGCATTTTTTTCTTTTAAGGTTTTTAACTTCTAGATTATGAAACTTATAATCGGCAAAATTACTCATGTCCAATAATGGCGTGAATTTCTCCTTGTCTATGCTCATGGCGACGATTGAACGAAGTGCTTGACCTCTTTGCGCATTATCATAGCCACTCAACAGCTGGCCGAACTGGCGGCCTAGGCAATGATCGCACACAGGCTGTGTAAGCACTTTGTTTGCTTTTTCAAGAACGTTCATAGGAAAAGTTGTGAGGAAATGTTTTAAAACTGGATTTAGTACTCATTTATGAAAGTATTCAATTTTAGAAGTGGCACTACAGGGATTTCTGCCTCCAGCTCTTGGTCCATAGTGACGATTAGTGGTTCTATAATCTTTCCAGTTTTCTTATTATACATTTCGCATCTTTCCTTGTGTTTTATTATGGCATGATTTATGTTCAGGTTCTTCTGTTTTTTGCATTCTATCAGCCATATTTTGCCATATTTTTCAGCTATGATATCGTACTGTCTTTTTGTGGTGTCAAATATTATAACTCTTTTTTCATTAATAGCGAAATCATTCTGCTCGAAGACGAATGCTACAAGCCGCTCGAACCACTGCCACCTGAGCGAGCGGCTCAATTTCTCCAATTCGCTGATTGTTTTTATTGGGAAATGCGACTCGCCCCACAGTCTTTTTGATTTCTGCAGTTTCATATTTATTCGTAACGCTTTTTATATATTCTGTCATGATGATCAAAATCCATAAATTTAACAGTCTGTGTTGCATTTTCTATTTTGAATATCAGAACAAAAGGTCCCATAATGTGCACTCTTCTGTAGCCGTGCAAATCATGTCTGAGGGGTTTATAGTGTTCAGGATTTTGCAGAATTTCATCCATTTTCTTGAGAATAACGTCGTGCATTTTACGGTATTTTTTCTTTATTTTTACTAGTTTTTCTGTCAGCTCGGTGCTATAAAAAGCCGTATATGCCATACTAGTCCTTCATGGCTTTTTCAAATTCTTTCTGGGTAAGAAATCTGCTATTTTCTAGACGATTAAGTTTTTCTATATAATCGTTCCTAACTTCGAATTTCTCGTCATGTATATCTTCCTCAAGATGCCTTAAGATCTCTATTAAATCATCGATTTTCTCTTTCATTTCAGCGACTTCTTCCTGAATTTGTTTTATTGATTGCTCTACCATATTTAACATTCATAGGAAACGAATATAAAGATTAATTAGCGCAAGCTGCGAGAGTTTCAATTTGTGTTAAAATGAAAATTTATAGCGAGGGTAGGATTTGAACCTACGACCTTTCCCCGACAAGAATCTAATTCTTATCTCCGGGTGTCCTAGAACAACCTATGGGCCATTCGTTGAAGCGTCCATAGATGCTTTATCGACGAGCACTCCAGGCTGCTCTACCTCGCTATAGTAGTTACTCAATCTAGTTGCGTTGTAAAACTATAAAAAAGATGGAAGAGTTCTATATGCATGGTAAACCGCAGCAGAGTTGCACTGGTTCATTCTGCTATACAGGATTTTGTCTACAATAACCCGAATACGCTTCTACCATATCTGGCGAAGATTCTCGGCGGCTGCACTATAGCGGGCGTTGAAAGAGAAGCCCAATTGACCGATGATTACGGCAATCAACATGGGTCTGTAGATATTCTTGTTACGGTGAACCACCAGATACCCATGCTACACGTGCCCGTGGAAGTCAAATCCTCCAGGCCCAAGGGATCTATGGAGCAGCTCAGGGACTACGCGACCTTTATTGATAATTGTTCGGATTATGGTCTGGTTCTTGTAGGTAACCGAAGCGGTTTTCTTGTTAGGTCTGTGGACCTCAAAGGATCCGGTTTCGCAGACATAGGTCGTTACAAGCTTAACGCGCACAAGTCTGGTGCATAAACTAAATTCAAATAAAAGAGGTGAAAGCTCTGTGAAGATATTAGGCATAGACGAAGCCGGCCGCGGCTGCGTAATCGGCCCTCTGGTTATGTGTGGCTACCTGATTGATGAGAGTAAGCTGAAAGAATTGAAAAAGATGGGCGTAAAGGACTCGAAGCTGCTTACTGCGAAAAAACGTAGCGAGATAAAGGAAAAGATAGAAAAAATAGCCGATGATTTCATCCTGCTCAAGGTTTCTGCGCGCGAGATTGATAAATTGCGCAATATAAGCAATCTTAACAAAGTCGAGATCGAGCGCATGCAGCATATAATAAATTTATTGCGGCCAGATAAAGCCATAGTTGATGCTATTGAAGCTAATACAAAAAAATTCCATCAAAAGCTTATAGCAAGGCTGAATGGTACTGAAGTGATTGCTGAGAATTTCGCAGATAAAAAGTATCCAATTGTCGGCGCAGCTTCGATACTTGCGAAAGTGCACCGTGATGCGGAGATAGAAGAGCTAAATAAGCGCTATGATTTTGGCTCTGGCTACACATCTGACCCGCGCACTATCAGCTTTTTAAAGAATTGGGCAAAAAGGAATAAAGATTTCCCAGACTTTGTCAGGAAATCCTGGATTACTATCCAGGTGATCCGCAGGGAGCAGCAGCAAAGAAACATGTCAGATTTCGTGGGATGATTTCGTGTACAAGCCAAGACATATCTTCGGGAGTATCGGCGCCGGAGTTTTGACGGCCGTGCTGGTCAGCTACATGACTGCATCAGACAGGCCAGCTGCCGTAAGGACGGAATACATATTTACAACAGCCGCTGTGCAAGGATGCGATAACATGGACGTAATGTTCAGGAAGGGCGATGGCATCGTGGAAGTCAAGATGTCCAGGCTGGATTGCATCCTGCCTAGAGGTTATTGACATGAAATTCAGGGAATATTTTGACGTCGAGCTGAGGACAGCTGTGATAAACGTTGTAGCCGGCGGTCTGATGGGCTATGTGTCGTTTGTTATAGACAGGCCGCTGATGGCAGCGTTCATGGCTGTTGTCGCTGTGGCACTGCTTTCGCTGCTCTTGAACAACATAGCCAAAGAAAAGAAAAGCAAAAAGTGGTGGATCTCAAACGGCGTTTTAATATTCCTGCTCACATGGTTCGTTGTGTGGACTGTTTTCTATGATATTAGGTTGTTATCTACACTTCCTAGGTAAAGGTTGTATGTTTATTTTTAACTCTGTATTCAAGAGTAATTATAATTAAAAACATTGTGTCCAATTAAT
>CAZZNM010000084.1:0-4199 GCA_964655805.1 uncultured archaeon | reverse complement strand
TGGGAAGAGAAGCCAGATTATGTAGAGCCAGAAATGCCCAAACAGGTAGTCGATGCCTCATTTGAGGAGAACAAGGCGATCGTCTGGAAAGACTTCAATATAGTCTACGAATCCGGCTACTACGGCAAGCAACTAGGCGACCGTCTAGAGCTTGCGCTGGTGGAAGCGTGCTTGCTGTTGAAAAGGGGTCGTATTCGGATCTTGAAGAACGGAAATCCAATGGCATTCGAAGAGCTGTACAATATAGCAGTATCTCTGGACAAGCGCTTCCCCGAGCGCTACCGCGTTTATGAAGACCTGCGCGAGCGCGGCCTGCTTGTGCGCACAGGCTTCAAATTTGGCTGCGACTATCGCGTCTACGAACGTGGGGTGCAGCTGAAGAAAGGCCCGAAAAGCGCGAAAGAGCATACAAAATGGATTGTGTTCTGCGTGCCAGAAGATTACACAATGTCATTTCAAGAGTTATCGAGGTCGGTAAGATTGGCTCATAACATACGCGCACGTATGCTTTGGGCAATAGTGGATAATGAAGGGGACTGCACATATTACATTATCCAGAGGATGAAGCCCTAGTGCTGAAATTTATAATTTCTCAGCCAAATCTATTTATGCAGCATCTTACATATGAACAAAGAAAGGAGCTATTTGAAGAAGAAATATATCTAATGCAGCTCAAGAGCTTCTGGAAAAATGAAGGCGTCATAAAGTGGTGAATGTATGAAAGTAGAAGACCTTATGTCGAGAAATATTATTTCTGTCTCTTCTGAGGAGAGCGTGGGATCTGCACTTGCGAGGATGAAAAAATATGGGGTCCACCAAATGCCTGTAATTGACGACAGCGAGTACAAAGGAATGCTTTTGCTCAAGTCACTGGTAACTAAGAAAATAGACCCAGTTAAATCAAAGTGCGGCCATTTTGCTGTGCCGACAAGCAGCTTGAGAAGAAGTATAAGTACAGAAGATGCTACTGCGCACTTATTGAACTCTGGTCTCAAGGCACTGCCAGTTATGGAAAATGAGAATGTTGTAGGTATTCTTTCAGAAAGTGACTTGATGAAACTACTGGTAAAAAGTGATAGGAAAGCAGAAGACGTGATGAGCGAATGCGAGTATGTCTCAACCAGCGACAATGTCGGCAAAGTAAAGAAAATAATGATGTATAGGAATGTATCAAGAGTCCCGGTAATCAATAATGGCAAGCTTGTTGGCGTTGTCGGCACACTAAATCTTATAGACGTATTGCTGAAAGCAAAGCAGGGATTTCCTGGCAGGAGTAAGATGCTGCATGATCGTGGATTTAGGGAGCCGCAGTCGCTCGACAGCATAAAGGTCGAGACTGTCATGGAAGCGCCGAAAATTGTGAGCAAGAGTGCGAGCGTAAACGATATTTCAAAGTTGTTGCAGAAAGAAGAGGAAGTTTTTGTGATGAATTCAGTGCCGCATGTAATAACGCAGAAAGACGTATTGGAGCAGATACGTGAAAAACCGCAAAGGGGCGTTTATGTGCAGGTAACAAATCTACACGGCGAAGATTCATTCGTACAGGCAAAGATAGACTCTATGACAACAAGCTTTGTCAAGAAAATCGGTGCAATGATGAATGACGTGCAATCGCTAATGATTCATATTGAAAAAGATAGAAAAGGCGGGAAAACCCGTTATTCTGTCAGGACAAGACTCTTCCCAGGCGTTTTTGTGTCGCATTACTGGGACTGGGATCTTACAATAGCAATGCAAGTTGCTCTGAACAAGCTCGAAAAAGAAGTTAGTAAGGTGCACGAGAAATCATCGAGGCATGAGATCGAGAAGCGTTCTAAGGCGCTGAGGCGGTGATTACTTCACAATTTCTCCGAGATTCTCAATCTTCTCGCCCTGAAGGAATCGTCTTATCGTTGATTCCAGCTTTTTTGTCGCTACTCTTGCCTGCTTCATGCTGTCACGGTCGCGTATTGTAACTGTATCGTCTTCCAGTGTCTGGTGGTCGACGGTTATGCAGAGCGCAGCCCCTATCTCATCCATTCTTCGGTATCTGCGGCCAATGCTCCCCGAATCGTCGTAGAACACAGAAAATCCAGAATTTTTTAGCATACCCTTTATTTCCAAGGATTTTTCTGGAATGTTATCTTTATTTACCAATGGAAATGCTGCGCAGTCAAACGGTGAAAGCAACCTTGGAAATGAAAATAATGTTCTTTCCCGCTCCTCTTTGAAACATACATCAAGTAATGCATATACGTTTCTGTCAACTCCAAAGCTTAGTTCAAGCACGTGCGGAATGAATTTCTTGCCGTCTATGTTTACGCTCATGTCCTGCTTGGAGATTTTTTCGTGCCCGCCAAGATCGTGGTCTGTACGGTAGTGCAAACCGCCAACTTCTTTCCAGCCGATGCTCAACTGCAATTCTACATCAAAATGAAATTTGTTATAAAAAGCCCGTTCCTCATCGCTCAATTCACGGAAGCGCAATTTTTCTTTTGGTAGCTTTAGAATATCTAGATAAAATTGCTGCATTTTTGCCATATGATATACATAGAACTTTGGAAGTTTCTTTGTCAGCATTGAGCATTTCACTTCGTCAGTTTTTCCGCTCTCCTTGTTCTCGACGGGAAAGATTCTTACAACATAATCTTTAATCTCGTCGAATTTGGGATGTTCGTTTATTTTATCGGAATCAAAGAATATCTGCAACTCGGCCTGGGTGAACTCGCGCATGCGCAGCAGCGCGTTGCGCGGCGATATTTCGTTGCGGTACGCTTTGCCTATGACTGCAAGTCCCAGCGGCAACTTCTTGCGCATAACCTCAAATGTCCGTTTAAAATTCACATAGGGCCCCTGAGCCGTTTCAGGCCGCAGGTAAGCTGTCACCGGCTTCTCTACGCCTACGCTTACTGGAAACATCATGTTAAGCGTGCCTACGTCCTCCAGCAGGCCTTTGCATTTTTCGCATTTTATGTCGTGCTGCTTGATAAGCTGGGACATGCCTTCCGGTGTCAGCCCTTCAAAGCTCTCTTTTAGTCTGTCCTCAAGAATGTGGTCTGCTCGGTACGTGGTGCCGCATTTTTTGCATTTAACAACAGGGTCTGTGAAATTCGCCAGATGGCCGGACGCGACAAAGACGTTCTCTGGCATGATGTCTGATGTCTCTATCTCGAAAAAATTGTCGTCAAGCCCTATGATGTAAGAGCGCCAAAGATTTTCCCACCCGCGCTTGAGCATCGTGCCTATGGGCGCGTAATCGTATAAGCCTGATATACCACCGTATATTGCCGAAGATTGCCAGAAAAAACCACGGCGAATGGCAATGTTCTCTATAGCCTCCTTCATAGCTATAATCACTGTAAGAATGCTATTTAAAAATATGGCAAAAAGTATACTTCATGCCCTATCTATTTACTGATGAAGGTAAGAAGTATCTGAAACATGGCCTGCCAGAGAAGAATCTCGTCCTGCTGTTAACAAAAGACGGCATGAGTATGGACGAAGCGAAAAAGAAGATAGGTAATTTCTCTATTGCTTTACAGTGGGCGCTGAAAAACAGATGGGTTACTGTTAAGGGTAACGAGATAAGCTTGATAAAGAAGCCAAATCATTTTATTCTACAAGAGGCGTTAGAAAAAATCAGCAAAGGCATGGATGTAGAAAACAGCATTGCTTCTATCTTACTCTCGCGGAAGCTCATTGAGCGTGAGCGTGAGCATATTGTAAAGCGCGCTGAGAAGCAGCTGGGCGAAGGTGTTGCGCAGCTGACGCCTGAGCTGATAAAAACCGGCTTGTGGCGCAAGGCGAAGTTCAAGGAATACAATGTCGAGGTTGTCGGCCGCAAGGTTTATCCCGGCAAGATGCACATACTTTCATATTATATCAGAAAAATAAGAGATATCTTCTTTGACATGGGCTTCCAAGAAGCAACCGGCCCTTTGATCGAAAGCAGCTTCTGGAACTTTGACGCGCTTTTCCAGCCGCAGGATCATCCGGCTAGAGATTTAGCAGATACTTTTTATATGAAAGTGCCGAAAGAAACGAAGTTACCAGACAAGAAGCTTATTGGTGCAGTTGCAAGAATGCATGAGAAAGGCGGGCATGGCTCAGTAGGATGGCAGTATAAATGGTCTCCTGATATGGCAAAGCAGGCAATTCTTCGCACACATACAACGGCAGTATCAGTGCGCTCCCTTGCACAGTTGAAGCCGCCTGCAAAA
>CAZZNM010000083.1:0-4229 GCA_964655805.1 uncultured archaeon | reverse complement strand
TAAATCTGCTTGACAATGTAAATCTGTTGTTAGAGGGCCGATAGATCAATTGGAAGATCGCTTGCATGGCATTGAATTTCGCCGAGGCAAGAGGCTTCGGGTTCGAGTCCCGATCGGTCCATATGAAATGCTCATAAGATGGCAAGCTTTAAGCGTTCAGGGATAATTCTTACCATGGATCTGCTATCGAAGAAATGTGTGCCCTGCGAAGGTGGAATACCATCAATGACAATGCAGGAAGCGCAAAAATACCTGGAGCAGGTTAGCGGGTGGGAAATATACGAACAGGACGGCATGCTAAAGATAAAGAAGCGCTTCAAGCTTAGCACTTACATGGATGGGATTAGCTTCGTTGACAAAATTGCTGAGTTGGCTGAAGACGAGGGCCATCATCCAGATCTTGAAGTGGGCTATGCAAAGGTAACAGTCAATTTATGAACGCATGCTGTTAACGGGCTTTCTGAAAACGACTTTATTCTGGCAGCAAAGATAGATGACCTGACGATCTAATCAGCTGAAGATTCTTATAATTATCTATTAATTGAGACCAATGGGGAGAAAGGTAGCTCATCCGTCAGAGCTCTTCGGCCAGCTTGAAAGCGGTTGGCCTGATCTTAAAGTTATCAGATATAGAGGGTCATTGCCTCAGGAATTGGAAAACCAGTTCGTAAGATATGTTGATGAGGGCATTGAATTTCTTATAGAAAGGCTTGCAGTCCTGAATCCTTCAAAGCGTTTTAGTTCAACAGCGTTTTTCTTTCACGCAGAAGAAAGTATTATAGGCGTCTACGTGGCCCGGCCAAGCATCGGCAGATATCGTGGGCACCATACCTACGAATTCGGTCTCGGCATAGTCGATATTACAACTAAGGACAACAAGGGCAAGGGTTACATAGCGCTTCCTGCAATAAAAGCTGTCTGATTCTATTTTTTAAATACCTAAACATATTACTTAGAAACTGAGACACTCACTCTTGGTGAAACTGATAATCGGGAGGCCGTCAGTTCAAATCTGATCGCGCCCATTAAGGGCGTGTAGCTTAGCCTGGTTAGAGCACCCGGATGAGTGAGCGTCTTTTAAATTTCTTTCTGATACAAGCTACTGATGATAAGCAGATATTCATGGGAAAGGGCGCCCTTGAAAACTTCGTGGGTACCGCATGCATATGTATGGCTTTCTGATGAAGGATTTCGTAGAGATATAGGTGATACAGAGATTAGAATTAGACCGTACAGGTATGCGGCAGAATTTATTCTCCCAGATAAAGGACGTATGAAACTTTCTGGAGAACTCGGAGACATTTCTGAAATATTGAGAGGATATGGTTTCACGACATGCGCTGTCGATTCGAAAGAGTCTCTGGCGATGCACGCAAACGAGCTCGAGGGCCTGGTAGGCAAAGGTAATCGGCAATTAGCGTCAGCTAACAGATCAAAGGCAGGTTCGATAGCATAAAGATTCATGTCAGATTCATTATTTAGATCTGGCCGTGCCCATTTTGATCATCTGCATACTGAAGCAGGTCAATAAAATAAAGCTCTCTGAAGTTTGATGATGATAACCATGATGTCTTGGACGGCATCTTTCTTCTATATCTGTGCAAAGGAATTGCTTTTATTTCCCTGTCATCAAAGAACTGTCTTTTATTGTCGGTTGCTGGAACATAGAAATGAGATATGTCATCTTGTCTCATCATTTCTGCCATTTCTTGTAGGCATCTATAAACATCTTCCCGCTCTTCATCCTGATTAGCTGATGCGATATAATCGAGAAAGGTGCCTTTTTCAAGAAGAACTAATCTGGCATAACTTCTTCGTTTTGGCGTCGAATAACCCATATAAACAGCTTTAGACCTTTCGAAGTCTCTTCTGGCTTTCTCATAATACGGTTCCCTAGGCCTTATGCACGTGTTATTTTGTATAGCAAGCTCTTCAACTTCTTGCCATGTGTGGATTCTCCATACAGCCATCATATCACTTAACCAAAAATATATTTATTATGCATGGAAATTACGCAGCCATCACGTCCGTAATTGCTCCGTCTTCTTAAGAATTTTTGCATTATCTTATACGTGGTCAGACATGAAAAATATTGCATTTTTTGCAACCATAGTTATTTTGACGAGCATAGCATTTGCGCAGACCGGCTCGACTGTATGCACGAACTTGTGCGGTTACGCAAGTTATGGCGGCGGTTATTACAAGGCCATGTGCTGGACATTCACGGAGAATACACAGACATTCACAACGCCCAGCGGAGTAAAAACATGGGCGTATGCATGGAACAGTGCTGCTGATAATGACTGCAAGGCATATTGGGGTGACAGCAACTCGCGCTGTTTCTGCGAAGGCAGCGCGCCCCCTGCAAAGCCGACAGGGCTCTGGGAAAATCAGAATTGCCAGCCAGATTCAGTCGGCGATAATTTGCCACTAACAATAACGTTCAACTGGAACGCGGCAGCAGGTGCTACGTCATATCAGGTGCTCGTCTGGGCGCCTGAACAAAATCGTTGGCTGCCAGGGCAAATTGTTTATAGCCCATCCGATGTATGGTATAATTTCCCTCATGCTGGCACAACGCACACATGGGTTGTGCGCGCATTCAATTCAGCCGGCTTTGCCGACAGCAATCAAAAGTCTTTTCAAACAATTACATGCATTTTGCCTACTACAACCACGACAAGTACTACTATGACTACAACATCTACAACTACGACAATCCCATGCGGCTACTTAAAGATATTCAAATTTGATGATCCTAATGCAAACGGTGTATGGGAACAGGGAGAGGCAACACTTCCTGGATTTACTTTTGCAGTAAGCGGTCCTGCAGCGTTCAGCGCGATTACCGGCAGCGGCGGCGTATCAATAAGTAATTGCATACCGACAGGCCAGTATACCGTCACAGAACAAGTGCCTGCTGGCTGGCAGATGACAACTCAGAATAATAAAGCAGTCACGGTATTTTCTGGCATTCTATCTGAAGTGCGTTTTGGAAACAGACAGGTGCCTACAACAACCACTTCAACAACTACTACCACAACTACAAGCACTACAATAACAACTACATCAACCTCTACAACCAGTACAAGCACCACAACAACTACCGCGAGCACAACAACAACTTCGACCACACCAGCAAGTTCTACAACTTCAACTACGACTACAAGCACGACAACCACAACGCAGCAGCCGCAATTTTGTTCAAATGAATGCTTGTTCTGGGGACAGCGCGAGTGCAGCGGCAACAACTTCCGGATATGTGGCAACTTTGACAGTGACAATTGTTTTGAATGGAGCTTCTTTAGTTCCTGTGCCTCAACACAGGTCTGTGTATACGGCTACTGCTTTCCTGGAGGCGTAAGCTATCAGACACCAAGTTATACTTATCCGACACCTGGCTATGGATATCAATACCAGACACCGAGCAGCGGTTGTAGCAATGACTGTTCTTACAGCCAGAGAAGGTGCAATGGCAATACTGTCGAGTTCTGCGGCAACTTTGACAGCGATTCATGCTACGAATGGGGCTATGAAAGGACGTGCAACACAGACCAACAGTGCAGCTCTGGACAGTGCACAACAGCGTGTGTGCATGAGTGCAGCCCGCAGGGGCTTACAGACTGCGACGGACCTAATATATACATGTTCTGCGGAAACTTTGACAATGACCCGTGCAATGAATGGCTGCGAGTGAGCTGTGCCAATGACGAAGTCTGCTCAAACAGGCGCTGCGTGCAGTCCAGCTATGTGCCAACGCCGCCAAGCGCAGGTGATTTTTCAGGCCGCACGCGAACTATTTACGAGCAGCCGGTGATACAGGCGCAGGCAGTGACAACACAAGCGCCAGCTGACTACAGTCTGCTCATCATCCTTATAGCGCTTCTAGCAATAGCCGGCGCAGGCGCTGCGTACTTCATGCGCGGCCGCGTTGGCAGCGAAAAGGCTGAAGTGCCTACAGGCATGCAGGAAGCGAAGAAGTAATTATACATTTGCACTCTATACCTCTTAATGAATAATTCAGACTAGAAATCAGATTCAGAAAATTTTTATCTAGCGAGCAACAAGTTTCCCCCCACTGCCGCGCGCGACCATTTATTTTCTAATAAGTCATAGCGCAGTAGCTAAATCGTTTCCTTTTTTCTTTTCAGTTTCGGCTTGATTCTCCGTTCCCTTTTCTTCCTTGCCTGCTCAAAATGCTGTATTTCTTTTTCGTAATATTTAGCTAG
>CAZZNM010000082.1:0-4282 GCA_964655805.1 uncultured archaeon | reverse complement strand
GTGCCATTCCGCGAGGGCGAGGATGTAAAAGATAAGATTGTGTTAGTTGAAAGAAATTCTAGAATGATAAACAAATCAAAGCCGCGTGCCATCATCGCCGATGAATATTTTCCTGCCAGTGCCCCAGTAATATTGAGAAAGAATGTGGAAATAACAAAGATTGGAGGCATTCTGATTGTAGAGAAAAACAAATTAGAAGAGCTCATCGAGAAAGAAAGCTTTTTACAGTACCTTGAAAAATATAAGCATAGGTATGAAAGGCAGAAAGAAAACAAATAGAAGAAACATTAAAAAAGCGAAACAAAAAGGAGTAGAAAAGTTGGCAAAGATAACAAGATTTCTGATTAAATTCAATCTGTTTTCAATACCACTTTACCTGATAATTCTTACAGGCGCTACATGGCCGTTTCTAATGCATCTAACAGAAGGTATTTCTTTTTCATTGCTTCAATTTATTGGCGTTGACGCCTCTGTTAGCGGCGACTTCATAGTCGTGCCTGTCATTAATGGCAACTTTGCTGCTTCTGTATCATGGGACAGCACTGGATGGAAGAGCATGCTGGCATTTTTCGCGTTGTTATTTGCCACTGATGCTGCAATCAGGAAGAAATTAATCGGATTATTGTTTATTCCAGTAATTTATTTCGTTAATATATTGCGTATTGTTTTCATGTTCTTTTTTGTAAGCAGGTATGACGTCGCTTACTACAACCTGCTACACGCAACATTGTGGAGCTGGGGGCTTATAATAACTATTTTTGTTCTATGGGTTGCGTGGATGAAATACGTGAAATAATAACATTTATATACCACGTACAGCGAATTATAAGATATGGCAAAAACAATGACAAAGGACTTGATAGAAAGACTGGACGGCATCGAGGAAAAGATAAAAGGCAAGTTCTTTGAAATGGAAAAAAGGGTCGCTACACTCGAGGCTGTAAAGCCCGAAGGCATGGAGGAAAGGATAAAGGAGGTTGAGGACCTGCAGATGCTTTCGCAGCTGGAAATAATGAAATTCAATGAGCACAAGACGGAGCCAGCGGCTGCAGCAGCGCCTGTTTCGCTGGATCTTGAGAAAAGATTGACCGGTTTATTGCACCGCATCGACGGCCTCGAGTCGCAGAAGATGACAGACAAGAGCGCTTTATTATACGTATCAAAGATTGTCAGCGAGAAAAAGGAGATAGAAAAAGAGTTTGACAGAATGCGCACACTAAAGAAGGATTTCGAGGCAATACTCAAGGAGAAAGATGAAATATCAAAGAAGATTGCGGACTCTGAGCTGAATCTGGAGAAGGTTGACGCCCTGTATTCAAAAATGAAGACCATGGATGAGCGGCTATCCGTCGAAATGGATAAGATATACAGCATGATGAATGGCATCGAAGAGCGCATCAATGAAAGCGTAGATAAGGCAAATTCGATAAGAAAGACAGTTGAAAGCCGGATGGCGCTTGCAGAGGAGAAATTCAAGCTACGCGGCGACAAGATGGAAACCCTGCGCGATTCACTGAACGCCAAGCTGACGCTGGTCGATGATAAAATAAGGGAACTTGACTCGTTCAGGAAGCTCATTGGCGATGTCAATTCATTCAGGGCAGGCATGGATGAGGAAGCTGTACAGAGAATAGCTTTGGAAAAGAGTCTGCAGGACCTGCACAGGCGCATCGATGATGTTGCAGAAAGCATGGACACGCTCGATGTCAAGAAACAGCTCGAAGATGAATATGTTACTGTTGTTTCGTTGGAGAAAAAGCTGCAGGATTTCTCCAGAAGATTCGATGCTATCAGCTCATCTGCCAGTACGTCTCTAGATTCAAAGATAAAAGGACTCGAAGCAAAAATCAAAGAAACGCCAGAAACAAAACAGATTAGAGATCTGTATGCAAAGCTTGATAATCTTGATGCAAGACTGGAAACTGGATCTGAGTACCTGGACGTTTCAAAGGCAATCACTGATTTAAGTGAAAAGCTGTCATCAATAGAAGCGCAGCATAAAGAACTCAAGGAGGCACAGGCATTGACCCCAGACAAAATGATAGACGAGGCCATGCAAAGATTCGAGCAGGAAGTTGAGCAGAAAATATCAGGTTTTTCATCTAAGGTTGATGAGCTCGGCATGAAGATGCAGCTCGAGAAAGAGCAGATAACGAAAGCGCTGAACATGGACGAGCTGATGAAAATAAGGAATGACGTAGTTACACAAAAGAGAATGATGCGTGATATAGAGCGCAATCTTGAGATTTCTGCTGCTCGATTCTTCACAGAGAACCTTGAGGAGTTTGCTAAGGAGATCGACAAGAAGCTGCCTAGGGTCGTTACGCATGAGGACTTTGTGAAAGAGATCAAAGCATTGGACGGGAGACTGAAGCGTATACATGCGCCAGACACATCAGGCATTGAGCAGAGGCTTGCTATGTTCGAGAGGAAGATAAATGATGTCTATGCCATGACAAGGAACTTCTCCATACAGCAGCCGATAATTGTCGAATAGCTACTTTTAAAATTTTCTATTCAATCTTATTTGATGAACTCAGTTGAAAGAATGATATATTCGAAAAAGAAGAAACATTTCACGCTTATCGACCCGGCAAAAAAGGCGTTGAGCAAAGAACAAATACAGGTGCTTGAGAAGTTCGGCACAGACGCGATCATGCTCGGCGGTTCGACGGGCATCAGCCAAAGCGGTCTTGACAGGCAGATACTTCTCATAAAAAAGCATTCCAATATCCCGACAATCCTTTTTCCCGGCGGCATCAACGGCCTGTCCCGACACGCCGATGCGCTTTTTTTCATGTCATTGCTGAATTCGCGCGACCCTTACTGGATAACTGGCATCCAGAGCCAAGGCGCGCCGGTTGTAAAGCAACTTGGCATCGAATCTATACCAATGGCTTACATCATTATCGAGCCGGGCATGAAGGCCGGCGAAGTCGGCAAGGCAGTGCCAATAAAACGTAGCGATGCAAAGCTCGCGGTCGGCTATGCACTGGCTGCGCAGCATATGGGCTTTCGTCTTGTTTATCTGGAAGCTGGTTCTGGCGCCGACAGGCCTGTGCCGCCAAAAATGATATCGACTGTAAAAAGGAGCATCGACATTGCGCTAATCGCTGGCGGCGGCATAAGAACACCTCAGCAGGCGCGTAGCGCAGCGCGTGCTGGTGCTGATATTATCGTAACCGGCACCATTGGCGAGGAAAATTTCTTTATGTTAGAAAAAATCATTGCAGCTATTAAGGGATAATTTTCGTTTCTTTCAATAATTTTTCCGCAATTTGTGATGTTATCCTCTTCTTATCAAGTATTGTATACCTGTTCCTGATACCTTTTGCCATGACCAATGCCTTTACCAGAATATTTTTTCCTATACCAATATCTTTTGCAGTTGTTGGTAGACCAAGTTTCTTCATATGGCTGCGCACTTCAGCAGGATTCTTGCCTTGCAGCCTTATCATGACCAGCGTTCCAAGCGCGCACTGCTCGCCATGGAGCGCCTTTGAGCCCAATTTCTCGAGGGCATGCGAGAAATTGTGCTCGCTTCCACTGCACGGCCGCGAGCTGCCATATATGTTCATTGCAAAGCCAGAGCAGATGAGCCCCCAGAGAAGCATTTCTAAGCCATGATAGCTCATTTTCCTGATATCTTCTATGTTCTCGACGACAGAACGCACGCCAAGCAGCGAAAGCTCGGCCATAACTGTATGGTACTGCTCTTTCCCGGCTCTATGTGCTATTTTCCAGTCCTCGACAGCAGAGACGTTTGACAGTACATCGCCTGCGCCAGAAGCAATCCACCTGTACGGCGCATTTTTTATTATACCCAAGTCTGCGACGATGGCAACAGGCTCTTTCGCTTCTACAGAAATTTTCATCCCATTATTTTCTAAGCTTGCGCGTGAAGACACAACGCCATCATGGCTCAATATCGTAGGAAACGCCACCCATTGCTTTCCGCTCAGGTGGGCCACATATTTTGCTATATCAATACTTCTGCCCCCACCCATACCTACAATGACATCCGCATCTATCTTTTTTGCCATAGATTCCAGATAGGTCTTTTCCATTGATTCCGCCTTCACAGTTCTTGCATTTTTGATATCCTTTATCCTACTGCCTGCAATGCGCAGCACGTTGTCGTTGCACACGATAGCGACGCTCTTTGCGCCCAAGCTCTCGAAAAAATCAGCAAGCTTGCTTTCTACATCCTTTTCAATGAGTATTTTGTAAGGGAGATTGACAAGCATATTACTTCCCTTCAGATGAAATAGATTAAAAGATT
>CAZZNM010000081.1:0-4292 GCA_964655805.1 uncultured archaeon | reverse complement strand
ATACCTTTGGTATTTCTAGCTATTTGGCATTAGATGTAAATGCAATTTTCATATACATCCTTTACAAAACGATTAGAATTATCATCCCTGAAATACTGTTTTAGTATGGCTTTACTATGTAAAATAAACGTTTACTTCGCCAATTCCTTTATCTTTTCTTTATCTACAAGCTCAATGCCACTCTTGTCAATAACAGCAATGACGATATCACGACCGCCTGAGAAAATGTCACGCTCGCGCGCAGAACGGATGGCACGGACTGCAAGTCGCACGCCTTCGTCTTTTGTGAGACCCTCCCTGAAGCTGTCTTCCAGCACACCGTAAGCCATAGGCGATCCGGAGCCCGTTGCAGTATATTTGTCCTCTTCAGTGCCGCCTATAGGATCTATGCTATAAACATGACCTCCTGCATTGTCAACTCCGCCCAAGATGAGCATTGCCCAGTAAGGATACCATCTTGCTGACTGCAACACGTTTGAAAGCAACGTTGCAGTAGCGTTGACCGTGATTTCGTTGTTCCTTGAAAGCTTGTATATCTTTATTTCTGCCTGTATCAAGCGCACAAGTGCCTGTGCGTCGCCTGAGCTTCCGGCGGTTGTGACTGCCATCCGGTCATCTATCTGGTATACCTTTTGCGCTGTCTTGCTGGATATAAGATATCCCAGCGTGCTCTTGCTCTCGCTGCCAAGAATAACACAGTCCTTGCAGACCATTCCTACTGTCGTTGTTCCTGTCTTTTTTGTTTGTATTTGCTCTTGCATAACCATCATTAGAATGTGCAAACTTTAGAAGAATATTGTATTTTCTTTCTATAAACTATTTAAAAGTATCTTTGCGCAAATTCGTGGTTTAATTCAGTTGCAATTTCCTATCAGTAGGCCCTTGCAAAATACACGCGGTTGTTCGCATCTTTACCGCACATAATGCATTTTCCTGCTTTGTCAATTTTTTCGAATGGCTGGCACCTGATAGTGGCTGTAGTCTTCTCCTTTATCGCTTCTTCACATTTTGCTGAGCCGCACCAGTTGGCGATGATCATTCCTCTGCTTTTTTCTAATATATTTTCAAATTCCTTCATATCTTTAACTTCATGTGTGTTCTCTTCGAGGAAGCGCTTAGCTTTGGCAAAAAGTGATTTCTGTATATCATCCAATGTCGCTTTCGCAGCTTTACTTACGTTTTCTATTTTTACAATATCTTTCTTATTCATGTCTCTTCTGACAAAAACAACCTGCTTCTTCTCAATATCTTTAGGTCCTATTTCTATTCTCAATGGGACACCTTTCAACTCCCATTCATTGAACTTGTAACCGGCCGAATGCTCCCTGTCATCTAATTCTACGCTGATGCCTTCTTTTGACAATCTATCTTTTATCTTGTTTGCTTCAGCAAGCACTTCTTTCTTTGTTTTCTCAAAGATTATCGGTACAATCACAGCCTGGAGAGGGGCGATACTTGGCGGAAGCACCAGTCCCTTATCGTCACCGTGCATCATGACTATCGCGCCAATCAAGCGAGTGGAGATGCCCCAGCATGTCTGCCATACATATTTCTTTTCCTTGTCCTTGTCAGTGAACTGTATGTCAAATGCCTTTGCAAAGTGCTGGCCAAGATTATGCGACGTTCCCATCTGTATGGCGCGGCCGTCAGGCATAAGCGCTTCCAATGTTGTCGTGTATAATGCCCCAGCAAACTTTTCAGACTCGCTCTTGACGCCCGGTATGACCGGTATTGCAAGCAGCTCTTCCATGAGCTTCTTGTAAACACCCAGTATTGTTATAACCTCCTTGTCTGCCTCATCATGCGTTGCATGTGCTGTATGACCCTCTTGCCACAGAAATTCTCTAGTTCTTAGAAATAATTTTGTCATCTTTGTCTCGGCTCGGAAGACAGAATTCCAGCAATTCAGTAGCACCGGAAGATCACGCCACGAGCGTATCCACTTCGAGTATGAGGCATAGATTATCGTTTCAGAAGTTGGGCGAAGCGCCAATTTCTCGCCTAATTTCGTATCACCTGCACGCTCAATCCAGAAGACTTCAGGCGAGAACCCTTCTACGTGCTCTTTCTCCTTCTCGAAGAACTTATCTGGTATGAGCGCTGGAAAGTATGCATTCTTGTGGCCGAGCTTCTTTATCTCGCTGTTGAAATATTCCTGTATCTTCTCCCAGATTGCATAGCCATAAGGCTTGACGACCATGAATCCCTTGACCTCGGCAAAATCAGCCAAGCCAGATTTCAACACGGCCTCATTATACCATTCACTGAAATCCTTCTGCTTGCTGACAGTAATGCCTAGAATGTTCTTCTCTTCTTCTGCGTTTTCTTTTGAATTCTTATCAGCCATTAATAAAACCTTTATTAAATATATTGTTTAAGTAATATCTTATCTATTAAACAATAATTGTTTCCATAATTAAACATATTAAGGAAACAAATAAATTAAAAATCACTCATAAAAAGCGATAAAACTGCACAACATCTATACCTTTTCGATAATGTTCGCGAAAATACCCTTCCTGCTCGAAGCCACTTTTCTCGAAGAACTTAATGCCATTGATATTATCCGCCTTGACGCGGGCGATGATCTTGCGCATCTTTTTGCTCGACATGAGCTTCAGACCTTCATTGAGCAGCGATTGGCCAATGCCTTTGCGCTGGAACTCTTTGTCGACGCACAGCGTCCTTATATCGGCCAGATCAAAATCGACAAGCGCCAGACGTATGCAGCCAATTATTTTATCACCACTTTCCGCAACCAGGAACCAGTCATTCTTCATCTTATTTTTTATGTAGCTTTCATCAAATGTCGGAAAGCCCATGTAATCAGTAGCAAAGTGCCGCTTGATGATTTCAGCGATTGCTTTCGCATCATTCTTTTCCGCCGGCCTGATTTGCATAGAAAGAAATTACTGAGAAACTTTATCTTCTTACAAAATCGTACAGGTCCGGCTGCTCGGTCACCCGGCCTTTATGGATCAATACAACCTTTGCAGGGCCGAACATATTGTAGTAGGGCATTTCCATGACTTTTGTGTAAGCTCCGTCGTTGAAAAAAGCCAGGATATCCCCTTCTTTTGGCATCGGCGACATTCTAACTACCGGGTCTCTTGTGAGCGCATCGCCGGATTCGCAGATATTTCCGACTACTATAATCCCTACCTCTGATTCGGCATCAGCACGGCCGCAGATTGCAAATTCATGGTGAGCGTCGTATATTTCGGTTCTTGGAAAGTTATTGAAGCCCGTATCAACTCCGACGACAGGTATGCCCCTTTTGTGCTTTACATCCACGACCTCGGTTAAGAGCACCCCGGTGTTTGCGGAAATGTAGCGTCCGGGCTCAAACGCAAGAGCTTGTAAATTAAGTCCTGAGGCATCCAGCTCTCGCGCCAGCTCGCTTGCGTACATCTCCAGAGGAAATTCCGGATGCTCTTCCCTGTAACGCACGCCAGGTCCGCCGCCAACATCAATGAATTCCAAATCCCGTCCGTATCGTCTTGCGATGCTCTTTGAAACCCTCAATACCGCCTTCAGATTTGCACGGAATGCGTTAATCTGGCTTTCGCTCCGCCAGTTGGAGCCGATATGAAAATGAAGCCCGGTCAGCGTGAAGCCGTTTTCATAACCTTCCCTGATTACGTCCTCTAGTTCGGATTTGTCAACGCCAAATTTTGTCGGAACACGGTATTTACCTATCTTAATCATTCCGGTTGTAATGTTTTCCTGAACATGACCGGCTCCTTTCTTTCCAGGATCCACGCGTATTGATATTCCGTATTCTCCCACGCCGCGCTCGTCAAGAATTTCTCTCAGTCTTCTCATCTGGGAAGGCGAATCAATGTTTATGCGCACGCCCAGATCAAGCGCGTCAGTCATGTTCCTGTTTGTGACGCTTGATCCGGTGTACAGAACTTTCTGTGGATCATAGCCTTTGCCAACTGCAAATTCCGCTTCTTTTGGCGAAACAGCATCTATCCATGCGCCTTCGTCTGTGAGCAATTCGACAAGATACGGATTGGTCTTCATCGCATAATGCACGCGAACCTGGCGTCCAGGATTTTGATCCGCCATTGTGCTATAGAATCTCTGATAATTGCTGACAGCGTGGTCGCCATTCAAAACATGCAGCGGCGTGCCGTATTCCCGTGCCAATGCCTCGGCATCGTGCCCGCCTATATACAATCTGTGATCACGGACTTCAAGATGGCCGGGTATTTTCCACCACATCATTGATTCCTCTTTTCAAAATCCTGATATACAGAAAGAAACCTTTCAAGGTCTGGTATTGT
>CAZZNM010000080.1:0-4344 GCA_964655805.1 uncultured archaeon | reverse complement strand
CTAGGTTCTTTTGTTATCAAGAATTTAAAAAGAATCAGCGCACGGTGCACATGTTCGGCCCTTCCTCTAAATCGCTGGCTTCTTCTTCGTAAAAATCGAGCTCGCCGGCGTTTATGCGCTTAATCGTCTCATAGTTCGGCGGCTTCTCCGGCAGGTGCGACTTTATGTAATTGACGAATTCGCTGCGAGATAATTGCAGCTGGGGCAGTTTTTTCACATCTTTCAACGTAGACGATATTGCTTCCCCGAAATTTAATTTTATATTTGTGAAATGGCCTGGCATAACAGATAAATTTTCCTTTAGATTCAATATCTTGTCCTGGTACGTTGAGTAGAGCTGTTCTGCATACGCATCTGTCTTATCCTTTAGGTCTGGTCTAGCTATTCCGTTAACAAATAATGTGTCTCCAGTAATCATTTGATTATTGACAATAAATGTCATGCTGCCGCGCGTGTGGCCTGGCGTGTGTATCGCTTCTATTTCTATTTCACCAACCTCAATCTTATCATTGTCTTTCAATTCTATGAAATCCCTTTTATCATAGCCATCTAAAGAATTCAGGTATAATTTTGCTCCAGCTGCTTTTGCCAACATTCTTGCGCCAGAAATGTGGTCAGCATGCTGATGCGTGTCTAGAACATGTTTTATTGTAAAGTTGTGGCTTTTTGCCAAGTTTAGATACTCCTGCGTATGCCATGATGGGTCGATAGCAGCAGCTATTCCATTACTAACGACAACATAAGAAACACATCCTTTGCCAACACGTCTAACTTGAAAACCATTAGCAATCTCTGCTTCATCGTATATATTATTCCACGCTGCCATGCCGCCCTGCAGCGAGCTCACGCGGAAGCCCATACCAGTAAGAAATTGCGCGATCATCATGGAGCGGTTGCCGTGCGCGCACACTGTGACTATCTCCTTGTCTTTTGGCAGCTCATTTGCTTTCATCATCACATTCTGCATAGGCATGTGTATTGCCTGATCTATGTGCCAGTCACGAAATTCCTCGTCTGTGCGCACATCAAGCAAGAAAACATCGTTTATTTTCTGCTTCAGCTCGTCTGGCGAGATTTGCATGGCTATAACTAATCAATTAAAAATAAAAAGGGAAAGTGAGGAAATCAGATCTGAACTCTTCTTCTAAGCGATGGAATCATTCTGCCTGATGCGCTACTTTGCCGTATGGCGCGTATCAGTGGTCTGGCATATTTCTCCTGAGAAGCGGGCCACACATGAAGACTTACATTTCCTGCATTTGCAGAAATTACATCTTCGCTAGGTTGTCTATCCTCTATCAAGGCGACTGCAAGTCCTTTGTAGCTCTCAGGCAATTCAGCTGCAGTTGGATACCGGTCAATAACTCTGCGTGTTCTGTTATCGCTTAAAGCGGCCTTCCACTCTTTCATATTCACGTCGTATGTTGTCATCTTTACACCTCTTTTTTATTGCGCTCTCTCATATAACTTTTGATCGGGGCACAGCATGAAGGGCTATGCCTTTTCAATAAAAGAAAAATCTGTTAGCGAAAGAGCTGAAGCTGATTCCGCTTTTGAATTGCTTTGCGAAATTGGCTTCCATATTAATCAGCAAATATGTGTAAGAAAAGTATAAATACCTTTCCACTGATGGCCCACAGAGGATGGCTTACGATTAATAGATTGCGTCAAAATAGCATTATGGCCGAAGAATCAGTGGTTATAAGCAGGGCAATAGAAGGCGACATGGAAGCCTTCGGGCATCTCTATAAAATTTATGAACCCAGAGTGAGAAAGTGGTTCGTTGGGGTTAAGCGCTTAGGCGAAGCTGCGGCCGAGGATCTTGCGCAAACGGTCTTTGAGAAGGCCCTTGGGTCAATAAGAAAATACAAAATAGAAGGACCCCCGATACAGTCTTGGCTTTTCGGGATTGCTGCACATGTATACGCCGATTACTTCAGAGATGGACATGCTGCAGAAACTAGATTGCCGGACAATCTGTTCCATATAAGCAGAAATGACGAACATGCACCTATAGATATCAGCGAGTTATTTAGGCATAATGAGAATTTATTTTCCCCACGGCAAAAGGAAACAGTTTTGCTTCTGCTGGAAGGATTGGCGGCTGAAGATATTGCAGGCATTTTAGGTGTTGGCAAAAAAACAGTTCACGAATATGTGGGACGAAGTCGAAGGAAAATTGAACCTATCTTTGTGAAGGAAGGTTATGATGCGGTAACAAATATCGTTCGCCATGGATCACCCGAATATCATAGAATAATCACACTACTCGAGCATGACCCGTCAATGGGATTCAGGTTTGGCCGCCAGTGGTATATGAGACGGCCGAATGCAAACTCTCCGCTCAACTCACAGTCTTCAGCCAAAGAAGTGATCTATATTTCCGGGCTACCCCCAGATGATTATGATATTCTTGCTGCGGATTACCGGCACTACGGCAGATATGGCGTAGCCAAACGCAATGGAAGGCTTGTCATTTCACAGCGTGATCTGGACGCATTTCATTCTTTGGCCAGAAGAAAACCAAGATACAACCCACCGACACCAGAGCATAGACCGCTTTATGAGTTAGCTGACACAAGGCAAGAATATAGCCGCTTATCAAGGGCAGCAAGAAAAGGGGAGCTCAGCGTGTTAAGGGATGGTAAGCAGGCATATTCCACAACTGCGGAAGTAGAAAGATGGCGAAATAGTCAAAATAATCTGTAAAAACAACTTGCCACTCCAAGAAGCCTCTACTCGAAGAACTTCCTCATTGCTGGGTGCATGTCTTCCATGTACCGTGCTGATATCTGCTCGTAGAAGTTGTAGATTATCATGACAGTAAGCAGGATGCCTGTTCCTGTGCCCAGCGCGCTTGTGAAGTCACCTAATGCTGCCAACGTGCCGATTGCTAAACCGGAGATTATCGCAAGAGTGGGTATGTAGCGCTCCAGCACTTGCTCGACAATGCGCGGGTCGCGGCGGAAGCCTGGCACCTGCATGCCCATACCCTCGATCTGCTCTGCAACGCTCTTCGCGTCCATGCCGCTTGTAGAGACCCAGAAAATAGAGAATACTGTCGCGCCGCCGACAAGCACAAGCAGATATGTTATTACGCGCAATGTGTCTGTTGCAGTTGGCAGGCCTACAAAGAAATTTGTCAATGGCAGAGACACAGCAAACCCAATGACGCATGTTAGCAACACTAATCTGGTCAAATTTTTTACTCTGAAATAATACAGAATCAATGCCGCTGAAGTGACCAGTGCCATAAACAACAGGAAGAATACCTGCACTGGCAGCGATGTAGGCGCCTGAAGGAAATACACAAAACCTGACGATGCAAAGCCGTTCTCGTCAAAGCAGCCGAGCAGGCCGCACCTTCCAACATCTGTTGGCTTTGCAAGCATGGTGCCCACAAGCTGGACGTTTGCTATCAGAGCTGCAACAAGTATGACCGGTATATTACTTGTGTAAAGCAGCTTCAATGGCCATCTTCGCGAGAAGCCACGTATTGAGCCGAATGCCAGCGGTATCTCGACTTTTAGCGCCTGGACATAGACTACAACCATGAAAACAATTATTGTAGCAATTATAGGCAGCATTGCAACAGCCGCCTGGAACAAATCACCCTGGCCGATGTAAACAAGAAACTGAGGAATCAAGCCGGCCGGCACGCTGGTTCCGGGTGCTTCGATGGGGTTAAAGGCCCTCACAAATATGGTCTTTGCAACGCCTGCTGCAATGAACAAGCTCACACCAGAGCCAATGCCCCATTTGCTCACAATCTCATCCATGAGCAGCAGCAAAAAGGCGCCAAAGGCCAGCTGGAATATGAGCAACGCGAAAATCGCGCCGCCTGCATCTGTGGGCTGAATAGCACCAAACGCGACAAATGCGAATGCTTCAAATATGCAGAAGAATATCGCCATCAGTTTCTGGACGCCCTGAAATTTTTTCCTGCCCTCTGGCGTCTTTAAATCCCATCCCAGGAGCCCGCTGCCTGAAAGCAGCTGTAATATTATTGACGCAGTAACGATAGGGCCTATGCCCAGCGTAACTAGGGAGCCAATGGACGAGCCGAGAATAAGTTCAAAGAACTGGAAGCGCTCCCTCGATGCAGGCGCAATGCCGTACAATGTTATTTGTCCAAGTATCAAGAAAAGCAAGAGCACCAAGGCTGTCCATTTCAGCCGGGACTTGAATGAAAGATACGTTTTCGGCTCTGCAATGCCAGGAAGCTTTCCCGCGATCTTCTCAAGTGGACCCATAATTATCACTTAAATTAGTCCTCTATTTTTTCTGCTATTATCTTGCCTCCAGCCTTTTCGATTTTTTCTTTAGCTTTTGGCGAAGATTTAG
>CAZZNM010000079.1:0-4345 GCA_964655805.1 uncultured archaeon | reverse complement strand
AAGTAAAAATAAACAAAAAATTAACAGTATTCGCACACGTTGTCTTTCTTCTTTCTTTTCTTGATAGGCATATGAACCACAGCATCTTGCTTGTCACGGACGCTATTTAAGGATTTTGATATTGCGGTACAGAAATCAGCTTAGTTTGAAGCCGCGGGACTCGTACATCTGTCCAAGGGCACTTCTATAAGGCTCAAGATCCGTGCCCTCCTCAAAGCGCACCTCGACTTCATGCTCCTCAGGCCCTGGCGTGGACAGGTCAAAAGAGATCCTTATCTTGACTTCTTCAACAAACTGGTATGTGTAATGTTCATTTTCCTCCTTTCTGAATCCGTAGTTTAACAAGTCCTGTCTAAGCACTAAACAGTTTTTGATTTCCATGTCCTTTGACCCCTCATACCGCGCAAAAAACATCCTCTTTGCAACCATGCGTATCTACCATTAGATGACAACACACCGAAACCTTCTTAAGCTTACAATCACTACTAAGTAGTGATTGACATGACATCCCTCCGTGATATACGCGGCTTCCTGACAAGGGAGGACATGGCTGTACTCGAAGATGCCTCCCGCAGGAAATTGAAGTATCCTAAGGTATTCACGTCTTTACTTAGGTGCACGGCATGCGACTATAATTGGTTCTATAAGACTGCAAAATGCCCTGCATGCGAAAGCACTGCAATAAAAGTGGGTTTAGAAGCAAAGACTCATGTCGTTAAGGGTTAATTCTCGGTCTTTTTTATATTGTTTTTCTAATATATTCATGAAAAACAATAATTGTCTTCGTTAGAAGTATTACGAAGACAAATCATTCCCGGTCTGGTCATACATCTTTTCAAGTGCAATAGATTCTGCCAGCTCCTTCTCTGTATACCGGCTTTCGAGCTCTTTTTCCCTGTCCTCTAATGGCGTTGCACGCTGCCACATGCTTTCAAGCATCTGGCGCATCATCTTGACCATTTCCTGCTTGTTTGTTACCATGACCTCGTCATTGCTGATGTCATCATCCTTCGGGTTGATTACTACAGCCACTGAATCATCATAGCAGTCGGCAACAGCATAAACCTTGTCTATGTGCCTTATCTCTATGCCGAGCTTTTTTGCAAACTCGATATTGGCTTTTGTTACGGGTGCCAGGCACCGTATGCGCAGCCTGTTTTTGTGCTCATCTATGATATTTCTGAGATTTTCATATATGCGCACTAATCCAATCTCTGAAGTTGTCCAGATTATGTCATGTTTTGTGTCTTGTATGACCTGCGGCATCATTCTGTAAAGCTTCTGCCTGCCGTGCAAATAGTAGGTCTCTTCACGCGGCTTGCCTGTTTCAATTTCTGCTATGCGGTCTTCTGCGGGGATTGCCTCGGCCCATGTTTTCTCAAAATATTCTTTTATACTGGACACATAGCTCTTCATATTTGAAAAGACGCACATCTCCTGCGAATACACTATGTCGTCGCCGCCAAAGCGTATTGTGCATCTTTCGCTGTCTACCATCCTTATTCTGATAGGTGTGAAATCCGTGTGCCTAACCTCTGCAAATTCCATCGCATTCTTTACGAGGCTTACGTTTCTTTTGGTTATCGGTAAAATATATCTTCTCTTGACCTTCTTTGACAAATTTTTTCCAAGGTCAAAGGTACCTTCAATCATCGATCTTTCCAGCGTGCCTTCTGTAGAGAGTATGCATATTTCTTTTTCTGCCTGGGTGGTGATTTCCCGGAGAACCTGATAGATGTTCTCCTTTCCGTAGATTACCTTCATCTCTTCGATACGCCTGCCCTCTAGCTCGGCGATACGTGTCTCGAGAGGTATTGCGTCTTCCCAGACACTCTCTAGCATCTGCCGCATCATCTTGACGGTGTCTGTGTTTGTAGTTATGAGCACCACGTCCTCGGGCGAGCTTTTCGTCGGCATGTCGCTCTTGATGTCTATCATCACAAGACGGCTTTCATCGTAGCAGCCGGCTACTGCATAGACCTTGTCCACATGGCGGACCTCTGCAGCCATGGCTTTTGCAAGCCCGATGTTTTCCTTCGTAAGGTTTGTTATGACACGTATCTTGACGCCCCGCGCCAGCGCGTCTTTTAAGTGCTCATTCAGGTATTTGTGCAGCCTGACGACGCCGTTCTTTGATGTTATGACTATAAGGTCCTTTTTCGTCTCGCTTATAAACCCTGGCAGAAGTCTGTACAGGTTTTCCATGCCGCGCATGAAGACCATCTCTTCAGCAGGCTTTCCTGTCTCGATCTCTTTCAGCTTTGTTTCTGCAGGGACAGCGGCGCTCCATTCGGCCTCGAGAAAGCTCCTGAACATGGAGACGAATTTCGGGTCAGTGCTGTACAGTGCCAATGGCGTGCCGAACTCAAAAATGAGCACAGAATCGCCTGTGACTGCGATCTTCTCCTGCATTGATGTCTGGTAGTGCCGCACATCGGCAAAGCGCATCCATTTTTTCACCAGTGGCATGCTGTCCCTGTTTACAGGCACGATGACATTCAATTCCTTGTTTTTCGTTGCCTTCTTCGCAAAGTTGACAAGATATCTCATGTCAGAGATGTTTATCATGAGAAGTACACGGTCTGAAGACTGCATAATGTCTTCAAGCCGCTTTCTTATGACCTTTCTCGAGCGCAGGACTGCAAAATAGCTTTTTTCATCATGCGGCTCAGAAATATTTTTGAGCCGCTGCATTATATCTTTTTTTGTCTTGTCAATCTCGTCCATCTGCTGCTGCCAGCTTTTCATGTGCATGTCGCATACTGCTTCAAATGGCACTGCGCGGAATTTCATGACCTTTTCAGGTATAATCTCGACAAAGCCCTTTTTGTTCAGGCTTTCCGCTACCTCATAGAGCTTGTTCCTCGGCACGCCTGCCTGCTTGGCTATTTCTGAGGCCTTTGCGTCGTGGAGAACAAGCAGTGCGACATAGACTTTGGCCTCGCTTGTATTCAAGCCAAATTTCTTTATCATAGATGCAATTACTTCCATAAACAACACTCTAATTAAGTTACGAAAACGAACGCTTTTAACCCTTTCAGTCCCACTTTTGTCCCATTTGTAAGTCATAAACGTCGTGCAATTATGATTTAGAACCGCGTATAACACCAGGTTTCTGCATGCTTTGACGTAATAATCAATAATATGGTATAGACTCACGAAGTGAGGGTATTTTCGTGCAAAAGTGTATTTTTGTTACTCATAATGGTAACGGACACTACTTTTTACACATAGAAAAGCCATAAACTATATGCGTGAGGTGTGGCAAATGAGAATCCTAAAACTTGAAAGAATTCCAGAGGAGCTGTCACTGAGCAAGTATTGCCCGCGCTGCGGCTCGCATAAGATATACCAGTCGCAGACAGATTTCATATGCATGACATGCTACTACATGGTGCTGGAGGAATAATGCAGAAGGAAGAGGGTTAAGGGAGAAACGTAGTTTCTCCTTAGCAATGCAAAAAAGGCATAAAATGCGCTTGTCAAGTGGCATGAAAGTATGGAGATGTACGATATGCACATAATAAAAATGTCGAGGGTGCCTGAAACATTTGAGCACGCAATGGTGTGCCCAGAATGCGGCTCGCCAAAATTAATACACGAGGGCAGGGACATGTATTGCCTAGGATGCTCCCTTGCTATAGTCGAAGAGTGAAAAATATGGTGAATAACATGGATCGTATTGTCTATGAGGAGGAGAATTACAAGGTCTTATTGAAAGACTTCTTGGAGGGCAAGGACTCGATGGATATCAGAAGCGGGGTATAGCCCATAAAGGTCACGAGCGGATATTATGAAATCTTGTATGGTATGCAGCAGTGATGCCAGACTTGTTTGGATTAAAGACGTTGCTGTTTCGCTGTGCAAGCGTCATAGAAGTTGAATGTCATGAAATGCCCTGTATGCCGCTCGCAGAAGCTGCTAAATGTCGGCATAGCCAGCATGTACTGTGCAGATTGTTCATTGGTCATAAGGGAAAGGAAGAGCGGATGGCTTTAGGGAACAGCATGCTTGTATGATTATCATAAGTTGATTTATCGCTATGAATCTAGTTTGAACGAAACAATGAGAAACGTAAAATTAGAGGAAAAAATTGTTTTTCTAATATATTCATGAAAAACAATAATTGTCTTCGTTGGAAGTACGAAGACAAATAATTATCAAACGACCCCGCCAAAGACAAAGTTGCACAAGCCACAAACTGTATAAGCCACCAAGGTGGCTTGCTGCATTAGTGGCTTCCTGCACATTATTCTGCTTCCTCTGCGGCTGCTCGTCTTCTTCGTGCCCTTCTTCTTGCCATCGTTGTCACCTCGTATTTATTATTAAACGTAACTTGGTATTT
>CAZZNM010000078.1:0-4367 GCA_964655805.1 uncultured archaeon | reverse complement strand
GTGTATTCTCCTCTATCCATTCTTGCATTCTTTGCGCGTCCATAATCCATAACTCCATCTAAAATATTTAAGGTTAAAAAAACTTCTTAAGCTGTAACCACAACTTTCATTCCTTCGCCGTTGTGTGCTGTATCAAATGCAGCCTGGCTTTCCTCGATCGGGAAGCGGTGTGTTATCAGGTCTGTAACATCTGTTTTTCCTGACCCGATAAGCTTCAGCGCAGCGTGTGTCTCTGTTTCTGTGCAATAGCCGCTTGTCAGAACCTGTACTTCATTTGCAAAAATATAGTTTGCATCATAATCAAGCATTGTGCCTTTTGACGGCACGCCAAAGATCATTATCTTGCCGCCCTTGCGCACCAGATCTAACGCTTGTTTTATTGCTTTTGTATTGCCTGTAGCTACAACAACTATATCAACGCCCCTGCCATTTGTCGCATTCTTTATTATTCGTGCTGCATCGTCTTTCATCGCGTTTATCGCATGCACGTGCCTTTTTGCAAAGTTTATCCTGTAATCGCTGATATCAATGGCAAAGACTTCTGCGGCGCCGCCGTTTTTCAAAATCATCATGTTCATGATGCCTGCAGGCCCTGCGCCTATGACTGCGGCTGTGTCGCCTGGCTGCACGCGCAATTTATTTATTGCCTTTATGCAGCAAGCCAATGGCTCTGCCAGCGCTGCCTCTTCAAATGACATTTTATCAGGCAACTTTATCACACCGCCTTTCGATACGTTCCATTCCGGCACAATGAAATACTCAGAAAGTCCGCATGGCTCTACGTTGCTTCGCTGGTACTCGCTGCAGAGAATATGATCGCCCTTCAAGCAATAATAGCAGGAATAGCACGGCACATGGTGATGCACAAATACGCGATCGCCTGCTGCAAATTTATCGCTTTTGGATTGCATAACCTCGCCGGCAAGCTCATGACCTACGCGCTTCGACGACATGCCATAGTCACCGTAGACCTTCTCAAGGTCTGAGCCACACACACCGCAGGCGCGCAATTTTACTAGAAGCTCACCTTCTTTCAGCTCTGGCAATTGCATATCCTCAACAATAATTTTCCCTTTTTCCCTTGAAACAGCGGTTTTCATAATTATGAGAATGATTGCTAGCCCAGCCACTGCCCCGAGATAAACCCACTTGGATTTGTTATTTCATAAGTGAGTGGTCCTTCAA
This sequence comes from uncultured archaeon, assembly GCA_964655805.1. Lineage (GTDB taxonomy): Archaea > Aenigmatarchaeota > Aenigmatarchaeia > GW2011-AR5 > GW2011-AR5 > CAZZNM01. The sequence goes on along the minus strand of CAZZNM010000078.1, from coordinate 3,182 downwards.
TGTAAGCCTTAGATAAAATACGTTTTAATGATTCTTCTTTGAGATCATCTGTTGAGAGAGAATGTCCCCCCCGCATATGAAAATATCTGGGTGTTCCATCAGGATTGAATGCTAGATTTACTCCATACTCTCTTGCCCGCCCATCTCCTGTACTCTTCTTGCTAACATGCCATCCATAGTTATAGCTGACCATTTTATATCCCCCACTTCCCCACTGCGCTTGGCCCAAGTCTTCTAGCAATCTTCTTACCATATAACCAAGAGAATCATAGGCTTTATTTCTATTCATTCGACATTGAGCTTCTCGCTGTGCCTGCGCTTGTTGTGCTTTTTCTTGTTCTTCCTGAATTGCCCTCTGTCTTCTTGCAGCATCTTCTTCTAATTCCTGTCTTTCTCTTTTTGCTTCGTTAAGCCAGACCATAATTATCATCCAATATAAATAATTAATCAATCAAGCGATGTCGGCACTTCTTCCACTTCGCCTTTGGTTTCATTGAATACATTCAGCGCCTCGCGGGGCGTTGCATCAGCATGGACGATGGCGCGGATTGCTTTTATCATAGCCACAGGCTGATCGCTTTGCCAAATGTTCCTTCCCATATCAACACCAACAGCGCCCTGCTGTATTGCGTCATAAGCCATCTGCAGCGCGTCGAGCTCGCTATCAAGCCGGGGCCCGCCAGCGATGACTATTGGTATCGGGCAGCCCTCGACAACCTTGTCGAAGCCCTCGCAATAATATGTTTTCACAAAGTGCGCGCCAAGCTCTGCTGATATGCGGCAAGCTAAAGCCAGATATCTCGCATCCAGCTTCTCTAATTCCTTTCCTACTGCTGTAATAGCAAGTACAGGTATGCCATAGCGCTCGCCTTCATCGACTAATCGCGATAAATTAACAAGCGACTGATGTTCATGCTCTGCGCCGACAAATATGGACATTGCAACCGCGCTCACGTTAAGTCGGATCGCTTCTTCCATAGTTGTGACTATAGATTCATTAGAAAGATCTTTGCCAACAATGCTTGAGCCGCCAGAAACGCGCAGCACAACAGGCACATCGCTGAGTGCGTCAACGCTAGTGCGAAGAACGCCGCGCGTGACAGCTATAGCATCAGCATAAGGTATCAGCGGCTCCAAAGTGGCGCGAGCATTCTCCAATCTTCGCGTAGGGCCTAAGAAGTAACCGTGGTCAGCAGCAAGCATTACGCTTCTGCCTGTGCGCGGCTTTATTATGCGCGCCAGCCGGTTTTTCATGCCCCAGTCCATAAAGATACAGTATACGGAATTCTTTTAAAGTTGAGTGGGCTCGAGCGGATTCGAACCGCTGGCCTTCGCCATTTTGAGGATTCTCGTCAAGGCGACGTCATTTATGGCTTTTGCAACCACTAGACTACGAGCCCATTAAATCTAAAACTGCTATTGCCCTGCAGGGAGCGCCGTCTGTATTCTCTAATTTGAGTGGAAGTATAAAAACCCTAAATTTTTTATTCGCTAATTTGTCCAGATTTGTAAGGTTTTCAACAATTAAAACGTCGTTTTTCAGCAGAATCTTATGAACTTCAAAAGGTGGTTCATCAGGGCTGAACGAGTCTATACCAATTAACTTGACGTTTAGCTTAACGAGTTTCTCCGCAAATTCTTTTGGAACAAAATTTGCATTTTCAAAATAGCTTGTATACAATTTTTCTGATTGCCCTGTCCAGAGAAGAACAATCGAATCCTTCTCTACTGAGTCCAGGATATCCAAATCAAAGCCATTTCTGACGTCGAGCATAACGCCTTCTCCGATTAGCTTATCTAATGGATACTCACTAAGCTTCTTTCCGTTTTTTATCATGTGGTAAGGCGCATCAATATGCGTAGAAAAATGTGTATTGAATGTAAGCCGGCATTCATTCCATCCTTGCTCATCAATATTGGCAGTTTGATTAATCTCATGCTTAGGATCGCCTGGGTAAACTGGTGTCTTTTCATTTATAGGGACTGACAAGTCTATAATTTTCATGCATATTACCTTGGTTTTTAAGATTTCTTTTGTGTAAAGTCTTAAAAAGCATCAGTCGTCTAATGGCAGGATTTCAGCTTCCCAAGCTGACGATCCGGGTTCAAATCCCGGCTGGTGCATTTCGATGATTGCACTATTTTAAAAAGCTTAAAGAGGTTTCCCCGATAAGTTCAAACTATGAAAGACGTTATCTTCATCAATCCGCCGTTTGAATACCCTTATGCAACAGACATAAAGCAGGGCGTGCGGCTGGATAACCGCAACAGGCAGCCGCTGGATCTTGCTTATGCGGCGGCTGTGTTGCTGGAGAATGATTTTTCTACAGATATCATAGATGCCAACATCTTGCGCATGGAATTTGACGAGATTATAGAGCGTGTTAGGAAAGAAAGCCCTGCACTTGTTGTGGTAACTACATCGCCTATGGATCGGTGGGAATGCCCATATCTTGATATAAGCGCGCCGCTTTCCCTGATGTCTCGGCTGAAAAGTGAATTACCGGACACAAAGGTGATCGCTACAGGCCCGCATGGCACGACAACACCTGACTGGATATTCCAGAAGAGCTCTGATTTTGATGTGCTGATAAGAGGCGAGCCAGAATACGTGACATTGGATCTGGCTAAGTTTTTTGTGCGTGGCAATGGCGATTTTGATCAGATAAAATCAATAAGCTACATGAAGGATGGTTCTGTCAAGCACAATATCAGTGCAGGGCTGATACAAGATTTGGATGCATTGCCGTTTCCGGCCTATCAGCTCTTGCCAATGGATCGCTATCTGGCCAGCGGCTCTCACTTCAATGTTGCTGGTCGCGTCGCCCATTCAATAATGGTTTCAACGCGCGGATGCCCTCACAGCTGCACCTATTGCCTGAGAGGCATGTGGGGCAAACAATTCCGCAGACGAAGCGCACAGAAGATTGTCGATGAGATGGAGATGCTTGTAAATGATTATAAGATACCTTATTTCTATTTCATTGACCTGGAATTCTGCCTGATAAAACCGCGCGTTCATGAAGTGTGCGATGAGATAATCGCGCGGGGGCTTGACGTGCGATGGGGCTGCTGCGGCAGGCTTGACAGTATTGATGAGCAGTCCATCACGAAGATGAAGCAGGCCGGGTGTACACATATCAATTTCGGCGTTGAGTCGGGCTCGCCAGAAGTGCTTGCAG
>CAZZNM010000077.1:0-4397 GCA_964655805.1 uncultured archaeon | reverse complement strand
AGCAACAAGACTGTGGAGAATACTATATTGCCTCTATACAGCAATTATACAGAATTGATAGCCCAGTTGGAAAATAACGTTACCGAGCTACAAAATAAAGGCGCTGATGTTACTGAGCTGAAAAACATATTGAATAGCATAAAAGATAAATTGAATCAGGCAAACAGCTCGTTGGGCAGCCAGGATTATTTTACTGCAAATGTCCTGCTTAACGATGCAAAGCAGCTTATAAGCGATTTGCAGGCCAAGATGTCGAGCACATCGCCGCCAAAGCCGCAAGAATTCAACTTATTACTTATAATAATCCCTGTAATAATAGGCGTGGCAGGCGTCTTAGCATATCTGTTCTGGCCGACGAAGAAGTAGTTCTGAATCATTTTACTTTCCTTTGCAATCTTGGCAGCGAATATCCCAATCCCAGCAGAATAATGCCTGTAGCAAGAACAACAAGAAGATTGAACAGGATTATGTTAAATATTATATCTATTGCAGGCCCCGCAACTTCTGCAACATCGGCTGGTATAAGGGATGTTTTGGCAGCCAGGACAAAAAAGTAAGAGATTCCAACAAATACAAAGGACCAGCCGAATGCAAGCAGCACGCCAGACTTAGAGTCACGGGAAAGCAGAGCCAGCAAAATACCAAAAATAACCGTCAAGATAATAGAAATATACGTAAGCGACATGAAGAAGTTGTTTGCCTTTGCCGAGAAAATTACTGACGGCTGTGTTTTCAGGCAGTCAAGAAACTCGCACTTGTACTCCAAATTATAGAGCTTGTCTATGTTGTCAGAATATATTATTTCAATCGTCTTCTCTGGTGGGCTGTTCTTTATCTTATTGCAATCGACAGTTATCTTTTCGTTCTGCAGCGGAAGGTCTATTGTCTGCCTGCTGCCGCATTGCTGTATTATAAATTCACGCGTCTGGGCAACCTGCTCTGGCGGCACCTGATTGCTGGATATGGCGAGCATTATAGGCTTTAGCGTCTCCTTGTCTGTTATCTGGAAAAGCGAATAAGATAATATTGCGATCGTGAGAAACGTTGAAAAAATAAATGCCACTGCCGACTTTGCAAGCTTTTTCTTGAGGGTCATTGATTACTCCTTGCACTCTTTGGTTAAAATAATTTTCTACTGATTGGTTTCTCTTATAACTTCTGATATTTTTTCTATAACATCACTGGCAATAAGACTTTCGCCCTTTTCCTTCGCTGCAATATGGCCTGCCGTGCCGTTTATGTAAGCAGCAGCGTAGGCAGTGTCAAATTCATTTACACCTCTTGCAAGCAATGCACCGCAGATTCCTGCAAGTGTGTCGCCAGTGCCGCCTTTTGCCATTTCTGGCGAACCAGTCCTGTTTATTGCCATTCTCTTTCCATCTGTTATAATGTCAATATGCCCTTTCAGAAGCACAACACATTTGTACTTAGAAGCAAAATCTTTTGCTGCCTTCTTCCTTGTTTCCAGCTCATTTCCAACACTCTTTCCAGTCAGCAGGAAAAATTCGCCAGCATGCGGAGTAAGCAATCTATTTTTCAACAGATTCTTATCTTTGGCAACTGCTTTGAACGCATCTGCATCTATTACTGTTGGTAATGTGCATTTTTTTAGAAATATATTAACAGCAGAAAGCGTGTCTTTTTTTGTCCCCAACCCATTCCCGATGACTATAGCGTCCATCTTTTTTGATATTCTCAGCAAGTCCCTTACGTGTCTTTCTGCCAGATGATTTCCGCCTAAGCTGTGTGTTATAACATCAGGCGTCCTTGCAATTATATTAGCTGCACGCTGCGGCGCAGCCACATGCACAAGATCACAGCCAGAACGTAATGCTGCCAGGGCAACAAAAAGCGGGGCACCCACATAAATCGGGCTGCCGCCAATGACAAGTAATTTACCATATTGCCCTTTACGGCTCCATTTTGGGCGCTTTTTGTAAAGCTTCCTTAGAAATGATCTCTCTATTATCATAAACCATTATTTGTTTTTGTAATACATAAATCAAAAACAATTATGGTTTTATATGGAAAATGTTAATAAAAACAATATATACACCTCATAGGTAAAAAGTATTGTTTGATTATGTTTGTCACAAAGTTTGATGGCAGGAAAGAGCGGTTTGACAGAAATAAGATAGTAAGTACATGCATGAATGCCGGCGCAAAAAGAAGCGAAGCTGCAGCCATATCTGAAAGGATAGAAAAGCGCGGCGGCGAACTGAGTACAGAAGACATACATTCAATGGTAGTCAGCGAGCTTGAGAGCAGCAAAGCAATGCTCTTTCGGTTGCGCGAGGCTATTGCGCATCTTGATTCCCAATCCTTTGAGATTTATATCAAGCGCATACTGGAGAGCAACGGCTACAAATGTGAATGGAACAGAATATTTGACGGAAAATGCATCGATCATCAGGTCGATATAGTGGCTGAAAAATCTGGCAAGCGCTTTATAGTCGAGTGCAAACACCACAGGAATCATCATCGCTATCTTGGCTTGGGCGTAGCGCTGCAAGTACAGGCACGCCTTGAAGATATCTTGGACAAAGGCGAAGCATACGAGGCATGGCTTGTTACAAATACAAAATTTTCAGAGCATGCCAAGGTGTATTCTGACAAGAAAGGCATAACCACGACTGGCTGGCGCTACAAGGAGGATCTGGCTCTTGACATGCTTATCCACGGCAGCAAAATGTACCCAGTAACGCTGCTTGATGCCACAGCCGATGTAAGAAGGAAGCTGTTATCTAATAATCTTGTTACAATAAACGATATCAGTAACATAGACAAGAATTTAATAACATCAATTGGCCAGAAGGATTTTGATAACCTTGAGAAGCAGCTACAAGAATTACAATGATTTAGCCTTCTCAAGAAGCTCACAGGATTTGCACACCGGCTGAGACGAAGTTGCGCCGCATATCTTGCAGTTATTCAATGGCATATCTTTTTCTTTTATGTCAGGTTTGATTTTATCATAGAATCTAACCACTTGTAATTTAGAACCTGGATATTTCTCCTCTAGATTGTTCAACATCGTCTGAACATCGCGCCGCATGTTGTTAAATGAGTGCGGACACTCGCCGTCATAGAATGGAATGTTATTGAGCAATGCATACAGCATGATTTCTTTTTCAGCAATGCCGCGCATAGGTTTTATTTTTTTGATGAAATTGCCGCCATCGCTTGCCTCTCCAAGACGTGAGAATTTAGACAAATCGCCCTTGAAGAAATTCATTATAACGCTCTGCGCCTCATCGTCAAGATTGTGGCCTACCGCTATTTTCGTTGCATTCAGATTCTGCGCTGCTTTGTTCAATAAGTCACGACGGAAGACGCCGCAATACGTGCAGTATTTGTCTGTCTTGATGTCATCTACGCGTATGTTAAATTCGTCTTTGAAAGACACAGTATGATGCTCTATATTTAATTTTTCTGCCAATTCATTTGCAATCTCAATACTTCTGTTCCTATACCCTTCAATCCCTTCATCTATCGTCAAAGCAAATATCTCAGCGCGCGAAGCAAAGAATTTGTGCATCAAATACAAGAGCACTGCAGAGTCCTTACCACCAGAAAACGCAACAGCTATACGGTCGCCACGCTTTACAAATTTACCCGCAGTTTTCCTGAAGCGCTTTTCAATACCCAAGCACAGACATGATTTGCAATAATATCGGCCTTCATGACGGCGAAAATATATTGCCTTTTCACCACATATGCAATTATCATCCAGATTAACCACCAGATATAATTTTAACAAGATCCAGTTTATCGCCTTCCCGTAGGGCTTCGTTCTCATGAGTAATCTCGCCGTTGCGCGCGACTATGTATATTTCCGGATTCTCACCAATCTTCTTTATCGCCTCGCGTATAGTGATGCCCTCATTAACATCAATCAATGACCCATTAACAAAGATTTGCATAGCAATTAAAGATTGTAGCGAAATTTATTAAGCGTGCCGGCGTCGCATAGTTTGGTAGTGCACTAATTGCTTTTTTGAAGCAAGTGTAAGTCTCGAAAACTAGCGTCCGCAAGGACATGCAGGTTCAAAACAGCCCCTTTTCTTGGAAAGAAAAGGCCCTGGGGTTCAAAAGAACTCTACGGCTGGGAAACTCCTGCCGCCGGCGCTCATTCTATTTTAATATCTTACATAGAAAATGAGGGTTAAGGGAGAAAAAAATTAGTTTTTTCTCCTTAGCCGGTTTGGCAGAACTTGGTAAATGCGCCAGATGTCGTCAAGGTTGGAAGCGAAAGCTGATGACAGGTGATCCTTGAGAGCTGGTGTTCCGCAAGGGACACGCAGGTTCAAAACAGCCCCTTTTCTTTAGAAAGAAAAGGCCCTGGGGTTCAAAAGAAACCCCGAGTAGAAGGGGTTGGGAAATTCCTGCAGCCGGCG
>CAZZNM010000076.1:0-4410 GCA_964655805.1 uncultured archaeon | reverse complement strand
GCTGAAGCAGTGCTGCGCAACTTCCGTCGCCGGGCGCGGGATTTGCTTGGCTCGGCTGATGAGAAGAAGGAAAAAGAGCTTATTGCCAAATTACAGAAACTGGGTATAAAATGCTCAACGCTTGATGAAGTCCTGGGCATCAGCATTAATGACGTACTCTCGCGCCGGCTGCAGACAATTGTGCACAAAAAGGGCATGGCAAACAGCATCTGGCATGCAAGGCAGATGATTGTGCATGGGCATATAGCAATAAGCGGGCGAAAGATAAAATATCCAAGCTATCTTGTACCGGTTAGTGCAGAACCAGATATCAACTCACTTCAGAAAGCCGAGGCACCGGCGGTGGGAGCAATTTAAGAAGATTAATATGGTCTAGACTTTACGAAGTAAAGGGTAGTGATGATTATGGCAACAACAAAAGAAAAATTGGGCATTGCGCACATATATTCGTCGTTGAACAACACCATTATCCATATTACTGACATGACCGGGGCAGAGACTATTGCTTTCGCAACAGGCGGCATGGTCACTGACAAGGACATGAACAAGGGCAAGCCGTTTACAGCAATGAAAGCCGCGCGAAAAGCGGCAGAGAAGGCGCTGAATTTCGGCATTACAAACTTGCATATACGCATCCGAGCGCCTGGCGGCATAAAGTCCAAGATACCCGGCCAGGGAGCGCAGCCAGCAGTGCGCGCTCTAGCGCGAGCCGGCTTCCGCATAAGCTCCATCGAGGATGTCACGCCTATAAGCCATGACTCATGCAGGAAAGCCGGAGGCAGGCGCGGAAGGCGTGTCTGATCAATTAATTTATTTTCTTTTATAAATGTATTTCAGCCATAAACTTTTGAAAGCCGGAATTGTCAGAGTTGATATAAAAAATGCAATTGTTGGGACCAATGCATTTATTAATGGATCTGGAATTTTTGCCACCCAAAGAAATAGTGAAATAAAAATGTAAGTAGCAAGCGCGATTAAAACTTTTCTTGTAAAGCTCGTTTCCCAAGTTTTATCACTCTCAACTCTTTTATTCCTTTCTTTTATTTTTTCAATTTCTTTTTTCAATTCTTTGACAGATGCCATGCAATTCCACTTAAGTATACTTATTTGTTATTAATTAATATTTATTGGCTCTGTTGAAATCCTAATAAAATAGATAGTAGCCAATCCTGAAAACTGCATTTCGCGTTGATTGGATTTTATATATACAGATATGGACTAAAAGGCTTGCCTCGAGAAGCCACGCAATAGAATTTTGTTTGCACCAGACAAAAGAAAAAGAAGGAAGAAGGGTTTAGCGCACGTCACCCTCCTTTTTATCTGACATTAAAGTAAGTCCAGCATTCTTCTTCGTATACCCTCTCAAAATGCCCTTGCCCTACCAATGCGCCTTCTGCTCTTGCGACTCTGCCTACGCAATCCACACAGCTGTCATCAAACCCGTATTTTCCTAGTGCTCGGTAGAGCTGCTCTCTATGCGGATACTGCTGTGTAGTTTGTACGCCTAGTCCTATAGCATACAGTATTGTCTCAACTTCCTGCTGGTACATTGTGTGCAACAGAGGCTCTGAATTTCTCGGCGCTTTCAAGACAGTCATTTTATTCACCTCGTCTTTCGACTTTCCTATGATTCTTTGATACTTAATCTATTTAAAGCTTTCGGGTTTCCTATGATAATAGAAGTGATAAAATGCCGCTTTTCGAGGATATTGTGCATAAGGCTTTGGCCAGTGAGATTCGTCGAGAAATACTTCTGAGCCTTGCAAAGAATGACAAGTATTTAACAGAAATTTCAAAAGAAGCAAAGAAAAAGCCGCAGACCGTAGACTTTCATTTAAATTTATTGGAAGAGATAGGGTTGATAACAAGTTATACAAAAGGTGGAAAAAAATATTATTCCCTGAAGGACAAAAGGATTCTGGATTTCTTAAGAAAAGACCGGCCCTTGCCGCCACACATGCACCCGAAGCCGCCCCACGAGATCGTTATGGATGCATGGGATGATATTGGAAAACGGCTTGACGCGATTGAAGAAAAGCTAGACAAAGTTCTCAAGAAGATTAAATGAAAATAAATTTATTCTCCAGCAAGAATTAATCGCCTTTGCTTTCGCCCTTTATCGGCAAATTCTATATCAGTAGCCAGGGCAAACTCGTCCAGCTTTTTCACAGAAGGGGATTCGAAATTAAGGGCATATAATTTTGCCTTCCCGACTTCACGAGTTTCCTTAAGGATGCCATTCTTGACAAGCAGCGGAACTATTTTCTGCAGTGTGCGGTAGCTGACACCTGTAGCTTCAGCTATGGTTGACAATGGATAATCCCAATTCCTGTGAACCAGCAAAAAATCTATTATCTTCGGAATAGGCCTCTCGCCAAAAACATGCCTCAGTCCCATAAAATCACAAAATTAGTATATTTTATAACTATTTAAAGATTTTAATAAATGACTGTTGAGTATGAAAAAAATTACGTATTTAGAACTGCGTAAATTTATTCTAAGAAGACTCGCAGACGAGCGGTGCTTCGGCCAGAAGCAGATGCTTCTGGAAAATGTTGCAAAATATGCAGGAGAAAATCAGAAAGAAGCAAAGGCAGTTCTGAATAAACTCATCGTGCAGGGGCTTGTTCTAGCAAAGAAAAAGCACTATGGCACGCATGTCTGGCTTAATATGAAGCGCTTTGATGAGATAAAAGAAATTCTGGCAGCAACAGATTAACAGGAAAAAAATCTTATCCTATTTAATGCAATCTTTTATAAGTGTGCCGCCTGAAATAATACAATGGAACTGTATGTAATCAACCTGTTAATATACAATGCGTTCGTGGCAGCGCTGATATTCTTCTCGATCATATACTATCTAGTTGCTATGACGTCTATTTTTATCAGGCCTGTCAAGTACAAGTTTCCACGAGTCAGCGACGGCCAGCTGCCAAAAGTAACGATACAGATTCCGGTTTACAACGATCCTGTAGCAATACGCTGCATAAAAAAGTGCCTAGCTTTTAATTACCCCAGGGACAAATACCACATCCTTGTAGCTGATGACAGCAATGATGGCATTACGTCGCGTATTCTCAATGAATTCTCGAAAGGAAGGAATATAAAAATCGTCAGGCGCACCAACCGTGAGGGCTTCAAGCCGGGCGCACTGAACAATGCGTTGAAATATTCGACTGGAAGCATTATAGTCGTCTTTGATTCGGACTTCGTCCCTACGAAGGACTTCCTAAGGAAGGTTGTCACGCCTTTCCTGTTTGATGACAAAATAGCTGTCGTGCAATCCAGGATGGGCTTCATCAATTACAAGCACAACATTGTGTCCCGCTTTGCAGGGGTATTGCTTATGATATACCATTACTGCGTGCTGCCCATAAGCAATAAGGCCAACACAGTATTTTTCTGCGGCACAGGCGGCGCAATAAGGAAGGACGTTCTGCTCTCGGTGGGCGGATGGAATGGCAAGAGTGTCACAGAGGACGCAGATTTGTCAGTAAAGATACTGCAGAAGGGCTACAGGAACATCTACGTACCAAACCTCGAAGCAGCCGGCGAGGTGCCGTTTACATTAAAAAGCTTTTTGCGCCAGCAGATGCGTTGGGCGTACGGCATCACGCGCGTTTTTATGGACCATTGGAAAAGTATATGGTTTAGCAGAAGCTTCAGCATCCAGCAAAGGACAATGATAACATTTATCACAACAGGATATATCATAACACCGTTTGTTGTCGGCGCCGCTGTCACCGGCCAATTGGGCTGGCTGATAACACCGCCAAAGCCCCTAGCACTCGCCGACATCGTCAACTTTGGCAAGACGCTGTTGCTCACATCTGGTTTTGTGGCGCTAGGCATAATCGCCCTGCACCGCGCAGGTAGGATACGCGATTTCTTCAAGCTCTACTTTGCCGCGTTCTTCATAGGCATTGCGCTTGCAGGCGCAAACATGATAGCGTTCTTCAAATCATTAACAAAAAGAAAGACAATCTGGATACGCACACCGAAGATGGGCAGCAACTTCATCCTCGAGTTCTTCCGCCGCCTGTTTTCAAGGAGAAAGTGATATGCAGTACAGGTCTTTGATAGCAAGAAGTCTAATTCTGACAGGGCTCGCAATCGGCGTTTATGTAAACAGAGACATGCTGCCTGGATATCACACACCTGTGGTTCAGCCGACACCTGAAACTGTAAGCGGCTTGGAGAAATCATCTTTGTTTTACGAGTGGCTTCAGGGAAGGCCTCCGCCTGAAGGTGACCCAAATCTTGATGCATTATATACAGATTACAATGATTTCTTGGCGTATAATCCTAATACCGTGCCTTTTTCCATGGTCTTTTATGATCACAGGTATAGAGGCTTCCTATTAGCTGCCCCGGGCAACGGGTGGGTACCGGACAAGTTTATGTTATTGA
>CAZZNM010000075.1:0-4415 GCA_964655805.1 uncultured archaeon | reverse complement strand
GCGCAAGCTGCTCGTTTGTAACGTATTCGCCACGCAGAGCATGTAAGGCATGAAGCAGGGCGACGGCAAAGCTGCTCGAAGAGCCCAAGCCAGCTCTTGCAGGCAGATCAGCTACATTTGTTATTTCAAGCGGTTCATCAAAAGCAAGAAATTTCAGAGATTCTCTTACTATAGGGTGCTGGATTTCTTCAATTGTATTAACGTTCTCAGTAACAGAATAGGCAATCCTATATCGGAAAGGATGAAGTCCTTTATTTGGGTTCACTGTAATGTAGACATATTTATCAATAGTAGTGCTTATTACTGCGCCTGGTTCATGTCGGAAAAAGGCAGCAATATCAGTACCACCGCCAACAAAACTTATCCTGAATGGGGTCCTAGATATTATCATCGCAATCGCTCTACTACGAGATTTGGCCACGAGTTGTCTTTTTCGGATATCACTTCTGGCTTATGTGGCCAGACAAACCTAAAAAGCGGATCATTGTATCTTATTCCACCTTCTGCTTTATTGTTGTAACGCCCAGAATGATAATAGTGAATAATAGTATTTGGCTCTAATGTCAAAAAAGCATTTGCACACCCTTTTGGCACATGAAGACTTAGCCGGTTCTTTTCATTTAAAACAATCGCATACCATTTCATGAAAGTCCGCGATTTTGGCCTCAAATCAACAACTATATTATGCATGCTTCCGCGCAAGCATGAAATTGTCTTACTTTCCGAATTGGGAGGTTTCTGGTAATGGAATCCCCTAAGCGTGTACCGTGCAGAATTTTCAGATATGTTGCATTGTCTAACTTTACTTTCTACTCCATGAGCCCTGAATTTGTCTGCATCAAAGTGCCTACGTAAAATTCCACGATTGTCGACAAACGGCTGAGGTTCAATAACATAGCAGCCAGATATTTTTGTCTTTTTGAATTTCATATCATCTAACTCTGCTTAATACAATCTCTACTGCGCTTGACAGATCTTCGCATATAGCATCTGGATTGACATTTTCTGCATCACCTGAACTTATAAGAATTGTTCTGCACCCAGCAGCTTTGCCAGCAATAACATCCCTTTTGTCATCGCCGATAAAGTAAGATTTTGTCAGGTCTATTCTAAAATCGTCTGATGCATCCAGTAGGAGACCTGGTTTTGGTTTTCTACATTCACACTCGTCATCCCAACCATGGGTGCATACGTATATTGCATCTATCGCATTATCAACTTCGACCTGCATCTTTCTATGTATTTCGTCCAAATCTTGCTCGGTCATCACGCCGCGGGCAACCCCTGGCTGGTTTGTTATTATTATTATCTTAAAGCCATATTCTTTCAGGAGTTTTATAGATTCTATTACTCCTGGAATAAAATTAAATTCATCCCACTTTTTAACGTAATCCACACCTACTGGCTTTCTATTTATTACGCCGTCCCGGTCAAGAAAAATGACTTTCTTGGGTTTTAGAAAACTTTCTGTTTCCATCAGCCTTTCCATTGCACTTATGCTGTAGTACTTTTGATCTGTAAGAAACGCTGCAAATTGTCCTTTTTCTATTAATATTGGAAACACTTTCTCCTCGAAAGAATAATTTTCATCGCCTATAAGGTCTAACACTTCTTTTTTGAAAATGAAAAACCCTATATCAACCCCATTCAGGCCCTTATCCAGCCGCGATCTGTCGTATTTTGTGACAAAATTACCTTCAACCTTCAGATTGTTCTTTGTTACACCCTTCTTATTCCTATAAACAGTCATCATCGCCAAAGCGCCGCATTTCTCATAAAACTCGACGATGTCTGGCAACCTCAGTGGCCAGTAGTTATCACAGTAAAGCAGAAGAAATTTCTCATCTAGCAAGTCCTCTACCTTCTTTAGCCGTTTTCCTGTCTCAAAAGAAATATCTCCGACAGAATATATAATACGTATGCCAAAGTCTGAACCATCGCCAAAATAATCAGTTATCTTTTCATGCAAATAACCGACACACAAGACGATCTCTTCTATACCATTTTGCTTCAATAACTCGATAAGGTACTCTAAAAATGGTCGGCCATTAACAGGAACCATAGGTTTTGGTATCGTATCTGTAAGCGGGCGTAGGCGCTCCCCACGCCCCCCTGCTAAGATAACAGCCTGTCTGATCATAGTTGAAGTATTTTTAGAGAACTTAAATATGTCTCAGTTTTTTATTATTGTTCTACTTTTTCTTGCAGATTACAATGAAATAGCCAGAGCGCTCCGGCAACTCGGTACTCACAACAATGTCACTGCACATAGTCTTGAACTCTCTACGCCTTTCCATATAGTTGTAGAAGCGCAGCGTACGCCTGTTTTCTATGCCGAAAAAGGCTGTTATATCAAACAATTTTCCGATAACCTCTTTTAACTCGTCCATTTTGAACTCATGCGTATGAAAAGGCGATTTCTCCTTCTGTACGACGTCATTCGGCGTTGTCAGGAACAAACATCCGTCCTTGTTTAACATTTTGTGTATTTTTCTTAACACGTAATTCTGGTCCTTGACATGTTCTATAGATTCTATCATGCCTATTACATCAAAGTTTTTCTGCGGAAAGTCTTCGAAAGAAACGCGCTGATATGACAGGTTCTTTCGAGAATAAGTTTTCCTCGCGTACTTTATAGCATCTTCATCTTCGTCTATCGCTATAACAGACTTCGCAACTGCTGCTACAATCTCTGCCGTTTTGCCACACCCGCAGCCAATCTCCAGAACATCCCTGCCTATGCTCACAGATGCGAGCAGGCTATTTCTGAAGTCGTGCAACCCCCTGGCTACGTCCCCTAACGTTTCATACGGTTTTGCTCTGTGGGCATCTTCATTAAGAGTCTGCATTGTATCACTTTTTCTTATCATTAGATTCCAAATAAGTATTTAAGAATTAGGCGATCTGCATTATTTTGTTCTTTATCTTGCCGGCATAATAACGGAATTTATTCTTTCTCATGTTGTTATCCAGGATCTTCTGTCTTATTTCATGGGCAAGTTTAGCTGCCCTGATACGCTCTTCCCTGTTCATTTCAGGTGTTACAAAAGCAGGTTCTTCATCAAACGAAATCATGTTATTCATGAAGTCTTCTGGCTCTTTTATGAAAAGATTGTTTTCTTCCAAGTATTTGTACATTTCCGTTCCAGGCAGTGGTATCAAGGAATAAAACTTTGCATCAGCAACAGGAAACTCTTGAGCAATCTTTATCGAATCCATAAAGTCTTCCCATGTCTCGCCAGGTGAGCCGATAAGGAAGAATAAAACAACATTCAAGCCAGCATCACATGCGTTTTTTACACTTTCACGGACGATCTCCACTGATTGGCCTTTCTTTATGCTTGCGAGGACCTTGTTATTGCCGGCTTCGACAGGTATTGCTACTGTGTCAAAACCAACTTCTTTCATTCTGAATAAAAGCTCACGTGTCAAACGGTCTGCACGGATTCCGCCGCCAATGAAATACTTAGCTTTTATTCCTCTTTTCTCTATATCATCACAAATGGCAAAAACACGCTTCATATCGAGCGTGAAATTATCATCACATATATGTATCCGCTTGTAGCCCCGCTTAGACCAATGTTCGATTTCATCGACAAAAAGCTGTGCAGTCTTTGCACGAAGCTTGTTGCCGAACGCTGCGCCAGAGGCACAATAAGTACATTTGTACGGACAGCCGCGGGAAGATTGCAATGTTATTTCTTTCCTGAATTTTGCATATTTCGAAAGCTCAAATCCGTGATATCTAGGAAATTGGAAAGTGACATATCCATTAAAGAAATCACGTTCACCAGTGAATTTTACAACACCGTTCTCACGGAAAAAAAGTCCTTTAATCATTTCAAACGGTTTTCCTGTACAAAGTTCCTGGATAATTTCTTCTCCCTCGCCAGGTATAGCAAAATCCAAACCAGGACAATCTTCCATGATTTTTTCTCGTACGCCCCACGCATGAGAACCGCCAGCAAATATCTTCACTTCAGGCAGCGCTTCCTTTATTTTCGTAATTAAACTGTAAACAAACTTGTACCCAAACGTCATTGCAGTCAGGCATACAAGCTGAGGCTTCTGTTCCTTTATTTTTGCTAAAACATCATCGACGTCGTAGCCAAGACCCATATCCACGACTGTATAGCTAACACCAACCTGATGTAGAGCTTCAGCAATATACGCAATACCGACTGGCGGACGCGTATGATATTCTCGGATGCCCTTGAATTGTGACGGTACTAATAGCATTACATTTGAAAATCTCATCAAAAGACCTCTTCAACAACTTCCATTGAGGCTGCACACCTTTGGCATAGCGGCGTTGCCCAATTTCTTATCATATCTCTTGTTTCCTTGTATTTATCACTTTCCCATATCTCGACAAAATCTTGTTTCACGGCGCTGCCAAAATTATATTGGCCATT
>CAZZNM010000074.1:362-4462 GCA_964655805.1 uncultured archaeon | reverse complement strand
ATGACATCCGAGAGCATGCATCTACTATGCAGCGAAAATATAAAAGTATGTGAAGGATTCTTAACAACTATTTAACAATGACAGACGAATTACATTCAAATGAACATTAAACTGATTGCAATAATACCGCTGCTGCTCGTTTCTGCATGCACGCAGACTACAAGCGATACAATGAATACAACAGATTTAGACGGTTTCTGTGGAAGCTCGACCAATGCCAGCTGCGCAGCAGATAGCGATTGCAAGCCAGGCGGCTGCTCTGGCCAGGTTTGTAGCGGTGCTGATGAAAATATAATAACAACCTGCGAATACCGCGAATGCTATAATGCAGAAGCATACGGCGTAAAATGCGGCTGTGTTGAGGGCAAATGTAGATGGTATAAATAATTAATAATTTTGCATTGAATTGCATTTATGGCACATATCATGGAGGCCAGAGCCAAACCTGCTAACATTCTTGGCATGATCGGCCTTGGGGCATACACAAAAGCAGTCAAAGGCGAGATCGTGGTGCGCTGCGGCTGCGAGAACGACTATAAAGTTGTGGAAAGGTTTTCCAGTTACGGGGGTTACACAAGGCAATCAGAGTGCCCCTCGTGTGGCGAAAGAAATTACATAAAGTTCAATTATAGCAAGCAATCTGCATGGGGTGTTGTAACCAAAACCCTAGAGGTTGAAATTGCGCAGTAGAAATACTGTTCAGCCGTTACTTCTCCACATGTTTTCGTGCCATCTTAACGTCCCTGCGGAGCACTGTCTTTCGCCCAGAGTGCTCAGAGAGCTTTTTTGCCTCACTAGCGATGGCTCGAGCCCGCTCATCGAGTATCTTTGCCAGCTCTTCGGCAGCTTTGTCGCTCACGCGCTTGGCACCAGCGCGCTTCAGAAAGCGGCGGACTGTCTCTTTTGTCAAGTATGTCATGATTTCTATTGAAAAGCTAGCAATAAAAAAGCACGTTTTCACTACTGGAAAATAAATCTGCTGTAAAATTTGCGACATATAGATCTGACAATATATATATACTAGGAAACGCCATATCATAACATAATAAAATTTGTAACATGGTCTTGGTGAAGGTAGAATGACAGGCAAGCTTGATATGGAAGAGTTGTTTCTCAGAAAAAAGCCAGTCAGGCTGCTGCTCAACATCAAGACGGGCGGCACAAAATACGTTTCAGTGCTGGCTAAAGAGACAGATACGACATATTCGCATACAGTAAAGCTGTTAGAGATGTTCAAGAGCTATGGCTTAGTCGAATTCGACAAGCAGGGGCGCATAAAATTCGTCAAGCTGACGCAGGACGGCGCAGAGCTTGCTGGCAATTTCGAGGACGTTTTGCGAAAAGTGGCAAAATTAAAGCCGAAGAAGAAATGATTATCACTGCTCAATAGTGACGTTCTTAAGGATTACTGACAATGTGTGGGAATAAAGTGGGGTGTGGAAATTGGCAAAGAAACCAAAAATCGAAGTACGTATCAGCTATCTGGGAAGACAGAGTAATGTAGACCACTACACGTGGCAAGACAGCCTTAATGGAAGGATAAACGGCAGTAAGCCAGAAGAAGTTACCAGAGAAGAGATTACAATGAGACTCAAGGGCAGTTTTCATAGAGCCCGTTTGACTTTTGATACAGGAGTCCCAGAAGGAGCTTATGCACACTTCAGAAGGACCGCTTATTCCTAGTGATTTTTATGGCAAACGGACATAATGGACCAAAAAATCATCATATACACATTCAGCGGGATGGCAGAAAGTATGCATTACACAGCAACGGATACCACAAGAGCGATCTGAGCATTGCTGCTATAGAACGTACGCTTTCTTCATAGCCATTCAGCCCTGTGCTGCAATTTGACAACAATGTTCCCGGAAATGTAAAAAGACGACTCAGGCCATTTGTATCTGGAATGTCCGATACCATTGATTATACGTGATTTGATGACCAGCAAAATAAAATACGAAGGCAGAATAAAGGTGCATGACGGAGACAGGGAAATTGACTGTGATTTGTACAAAATGGATAATGGCGGATATTTCGCAGACAGCGGAACCACAGACGGCCCGAGTGGAAGGGTGATAAGAAATCCGCGTACAGGAAGAGTAGAGTTCATGGAAGTGCCTGGTACAAGGACGCATTCACAAATATCACGAATACAAGTTACTAGAAGATCGCAATACACTAGATCTTAGAAAAATATTTCCTATCATCTATTTTCTGACAAATCTTATACATAATATCTTTCCGAGAATATACCTTAAAATATTTAACCTACATCATCCCTCACATAAGAAATAAAAAGTTTAATGTAATCAGTTACGTACAATGGCAAAAAGTTATAGGATGCTTGTCCAGTACGACAGAAGAACTTCAACCTTTTCAATGGCAGTTTTTGGCATAGAAAACAACGGCAAGGTTAACTCGCAAAGTGGATTAAGCTACAATCAATTAAGAAGGCAGCTTGACAAATATCCGTTTCCGCATGTAATACTTGAGGTGCAGCCATCAAATATGCGCTCTAAAGTGTTAGATGCGTACAGACATTAATTCCGCCCTAATTCTGAAGAAAATCGAGCCCTTTAACGAGCACCTTTTCAGAAAACCACTCTACTCCAAGCGCTGGCAATAATTGCGGTCAAACATAGAAATAAATAAAAACGCCATGGACAAAAGTAGTTCACATATGCCCATGGTTTTGCATCAAAACCAAGCAAAACAGGGCATATATACACCCCACTCCAAGTAGATTATGATGGTGTTTTAGATGAAGGAAAACGACGTAATTATTCTTGGTGGCATTGGAATTTTTTTTACAATATTTGGTCTTTTACCTCAGGCGTGTCCTTTTGCTTGGGACGGTCCTGGTCCAATTGTCGTTCCTGAATGCTACCCTAACACACCTTTAACATTTTTTGGTGTAGGAACAGTAGTAGTATCAGCAATTTTATTCATTAAAAATCGAACAAGTAAACCTAACATAAGAAAAAAGAGGCGGTAAAATGAGAAAACATTCCATATTTTTAATTGGAATTGCAGCTGGCGTTGTTCTGTCATCCTTGTCATTGCCTTACTTTCGGCTTAATTTCATTGTACAATTTCCATGGGACATACTAGTTCTCGATCTTGGGCTGGCGCTTCTGATTATATCAGTCCATTACTACGCAGAATCAGTCTGTAAAAATGAGAAGAGCAGAATATCCAAAGGAACCAGGAAACGATAAATATGCCGAAAAAGAAGCTCTCTGACATAGTGTTTCAGCGCATTGGGCCGCCCGATGGCAAGCAAGACCTCACGCAAGAGGATCTTGCAGACGTGCTCGTGCGCAGACTCGGCCTAAAACGCAAGGAATCTCGCGCCAACCATTCTAAATTGCTGTTAGAGCTAATAAAATACAAGAAGGAAAATGTGCCATTGAGCATAGAAAAAATCTCACAAACACTTTCAGTTTCGCAAAGCCAGACATACGAAGAATTGCGTAAATGGCGAACGATAGGAATAATCGAATTCGTCAAAATTCCCCAGGGAGAGGGCTTTGTAAAGGGTTATATGCTAACAGCGCCCACGGTAAACCGCATGCTTGACCGCGTAGAGAGCTCGACAAAATCATTTTTCCGCAAGACCCGCCGGATAGCCAAGGATTTTGACGACCTTCTTATGTTAGGCATGGCGCGTCGCGAGCGCGGCAAGGAAGAAAGCGCAGAAAGCAAGGAAAGCGAAGAAATTGTGGAAAACAATGATGTTCCTGAGGAAAATTGATACGATCTTGTTCTCTGGTAAAACCTTTCCTTCTAGAACTTTTTTATGTGAGAGATGGAGCCCGTCCAACCAGGCCACGTAAAACATCTCTGTTAGATATATGTTATAAGATATATCTAATAAAGCATCTTACACAGAACTATAGCTGTATAAAATACAGAACTGATTATATATAAAATAAAGTATATTTTCTGATGCCTATACACCGTTCGTGAGAGTTAAAGTAAGAGACTATATTATATGTAGCATTTTCTATCCCTTCTTTCTATACACAAAAGCGATTACTACTGCACCACAAATTGTCCCTACCCATAATAATGCACCTATATCAGGGGTTTTGAGTAA
>CAZZNM010000074.1:0-352 GCA_964655805.1 uncultured archaeon | reverse complement strand
AATCATTAACATGGCAGCAAATATAATTGCAATAACATTTGGTATAATGTTTTGTGCTTTAACCATGCTAACCATTCTCGTTTCTCTTTCTCCGACACTTTTTATTCTTTTAGCTTTTTATATCCAGAAGACTTAACAGCTTTCTATTGCACGCCATATAGGTAAAATCATTCCTCGCTCCTCGGCCGCACAATCGGAAATATTATCGGCGGCGGAAGGCGCAGCTCATGAGCAAGTGTTATTGCCTGCGTCAGGCATTTGCGGAAGATGGCGTTCAATATCTCTGTTGCCAGCGCTTCGTCCATCTTCTTCTCTTTCTTCCATCTGGTTACAATATCTTTGGCTTTGTCTG
>CAZZNM010000073.1:0-4618 GCA_964655805.1 uncultured archaeon | reverse complement strand
CATCGCTATCAGCAAGACGGCTGCGATCAACGGCGAAATGCCCTTCATAGAAGTATATGACTTGGTCTGGTATAAAAGTTAGCAAGACAAATCAGGCTCAGCGCCTTTTTCATAGTATAATCTTCTATCTTCTTCACATTCGCCACTTTCAGGCAGAGCAGCACTACGTGCTGCTGAAGGGTAAAGTCTTTTCGCGAGAATTTGCTCGAATACTTTGGCAGCCTTGAGCACTGTTCTATCATGAACTCTGTAAACCTTATTAGTTTGGAAGAACTAACATTCATAGGTATATCCCGACCCTGACTACACATTGGGGTATTGGGATTACCTCATACTTATAGGGTTTCTACAGAGCCGAAACTATTTAATATGTTGTGAATTTCATTTCAGAAAGCTAAACTCTTACATGGCGTTATGGTCATCATATTCGTTTTGCCTGGACATGTCTCGCGATAAGTTGCGCTGTGCGCAGCTTGCAATGCCGGCGAGGTATGCCTGTTCTCTACATTCGAGAGAATAACTCGCATGTTAACTTTAAATAACAGTTGATATGATTATGTATCAGTTGATATAACTATGTACCAGATGCTACAAAATTATACCACCTATCGCGTACTAAGGCTTTTCTTTGACCATCCGACAAAGGGTTTCCAGCTCAGGGGGATTTCAAGGACATTGAGAATCGGCATGCCGTCTGTGAGCCTGCATGTAAAACGGCTCGAGAAATCAGGCTTCCTGAAAAGAGACAAGAATGGCGTTTATGCCAGCTACAAGGCCTCGAGGAGCGATCTATTCAAGCTGTACAAAAGGAATGACATGCTGCTGCGCCTGCACGAATGCGGCCTCGTCGACTTTCTGGCTGACAGATTCGTGCCAAATGCAATAGTGCTTTTCGGCTCGGCCTCGCGCGGCGAGGACATAGAAAGTAGCGATATAGACCTGCTTGTGGTATCCGAAGTGGAGGAAATTGATGTCAGGGAATACGAGAGACTTCTGAAGCGGAAGATAAATATACTGTTCGAGCCTGATGTTGCTAAAATGCCCAGGGAGCTCATGAACAACATAATAAATGGCATAGTCATTTACGGTTATCTGAAGGTGCTTAAATGAAGGATTGGGAAGCGTCACAGCCTGAAGTAAATAAAATAAAACCGGACAAAGAGATGGCAAGGTCGCTATTAAAAATGATGGGAACGAGGCTGAGCGCCGTTGAAAGCCTCGATGAGGGAAGATTTGCATCCATAATCGTCGAGGGTTATTACGAAATTGTCAAGGAAGGTATAACGGCTTTGATGGCTATAGGCGGCTACAAAACCCTCAGTCACGAGGTTCTTATCGGCTACTTGAAGGAATTTTATAAGCAGTTTTCATGGCAAGAAATAATCTTTATTGATGATTTGAGGCGCATAAGAAATAAGATAGTCTACAAGGGATTCTTTGTCCGAAAAGAATACCTTGAAAGAAACGAAAAGCAGGTAAAAGAAATCATAAAGAAACTGAGAAGAATTATCGAACAAAAATTATTAGAAGAGGATGAAAGATGAAAAAGATTCTTTTCGCATGGAAATCGCTTTACTGCTTGCTTCCTTCGGCCCCGCCTCGCTCGCGATAAGCTGCGCCATACGCAGCCCGTGCAATGCAGGGCTGTAATAATTATTATCCAATAATATTCCTGATAACTGAAAACCTCGGCGGGCTGTATTTCATATCCAGGATTCTTGCTGCCAGTTCCTTGAAGCTGATCGACGCCTTTGAATATGGTCTATAAAGCACTACAGGGGTCTTGAGCATGATGCTTTTCCTGACATTCTCGTCCTCCGGGATTTCCCAGATAGGCAAGGAACAGACTATTTCCAGCTCGTTCTTTGATATTTCATATGATTTCCCTGTCATGTTCATTGCAATGCCCAGGATATTTTTATCCAGGTTTTTGATGACATCAATAATCCTGAGCGTCGATGCAACAGAAAGAATGTTCGGATTTGTTACTATTATGACTTCATCGCAGGCGCTGAGGAGAGATATCATATCCTTATCCAGGCCTGGCGGAAAGTCTATTATTTTATAGCCATTCAGATTATTGAGAATGTCCTTTATTTTTGTCAAGTCCACTGCATTGACTGCAAGGGATGCTGGAATCACCTTCAGGCCTAAACAACGCACTGCATCATTTATGTTTTCATCTCCTTTCAATATGCTGTTTATAGTCACAGAGGGGTGCATGCCAAGGTACAGCCCGATGCTGGGATTTTTGATGTCCCCGTCTATAACAGTTACATCCTCCCCGAAGTGGTGTATGGCAAGACCCAGGTTTATAGCCAGTGTCGTCTTTCCGACGCCGCCTTTGCCGGATATGATCCCTATTGTTTTTCCCATCTTGCCAGCCTGTAGAATTTTTTCTTGTTTTTTACAATGCCCTTTGCCATGCCGTCTTTCTCTAACTCTCTCAGGTATTCGTTGCATCTTGTCCTTGACATCCCTGTTACGGAGCTGAGCTCTGAAGAGGCGAAGCCCTTTTCAGACAGGAGCTTGATTATGCTTTCCTTTCTCTTTGTTTTCACAGGACTTTCAACAGAATCAATTCTATTTTCCTTTTTTTCAGGTTCTTCTATTTTCTGAATTATCAAATCCTCATTATATCCATACACCCTTACTGCTTCCCTGATTTCCACCAGCTCCTTGACAATTCCAAGCCTTTTCATATGCTATATGTCGACCGACAGTTGTATTTAAAGGTTTATATTCTCCGACAGATACCGACATTGACATCCATCACTGATGGCAGACCATGAAGTTGTACATTGAATTAAGTCACTGATGGCAGACCATGAAGTTGTACATTGAATTAAGTCATTGAGGTTAGTTATTAATGTCAGTCGATGATGTCGAAAAGCGGATTCTGAAGCTGCTCAGCAGGCATGATTTTCTCACAATCGAGGAAACTGCAAACAAGCTCGGCATGCACAGGACAACTGCGTCAAAATACCTGGCAGTCCTTGAAGCCAAAGGCCTTGTCAAATACCGCGCCATCGGCAAGGCCAAGCTCTATTCGGTGAAACGATGAAAAGAATAATACTCGATACAAACATTTACGGCAGAATCGTAGAAAAAAAGGAAGAGGAAGAAGTAAAGGAACTTGTTGAAAAGCACCCAGAAATAATAATTTACGGATATGATATTATAAGAAAAGAGCTTCGGGATACATCAAAAAGGGTAAGGATTGAAAGAAGAAGTCTTCGCCTTATCCTTTTAGGAATATACGATAAATTAACACAAAAGCATACATTCTATACAACATCTGCGATAAATCGACTTGCAGATGACTATTATAAGACTTATAAAGAACTTGGCGGTAAACGGCCTCTTAAGGAAATGCAAAATGATTTCCTGATAGTTGCTTGCGCAAGTATTCATGAATTAGATATCGTGGTCTCGGAAGATAATAAGACCATGCTGGTCGACGATGCTATAAAATCATACCGAATAGTAAATGGCCTACAAAAATATAGAACACCCAAATTTATAAACTATCTAAAATTTAGGAGGTTGTTCTCTTGACGAATTCCTTCACTGCCTTACGAAATCTCGGGTCTTTTTGTTTTTCCCTTACAAATTCCCAGAATTTCTCATCTTTAGTTTTGCGCATAATGCTCACATCTAACAATTACTCGACAAATAACTTAAAGCTTTGCCTGGTGAACGGGAAATGAAAAAGAAAATAGAAGACTTTTTGGAGGGGTTTGAAAAATTAGACCAAAGATTT
This sequence comes from uncultured archaeon, assembly GCA_964655805.1. Taxonomy (GTDB): domain Archaea; phylum Aenigmatarchaeota; class Aenigmatarchaeia; order GW2011-AR5; family GW2011-AR5; genus CAZZNM01. The sequence continues at coordinate 855 of CAZZNM010000073.1, read as the reverse complement.
GGAACGGAAGAATTGAAACTATGCAAGAAACATGGTTTTGTAACACATTTGAAAGAATGGAATTACTGTCCTTATTGTGGAGAGGGATTGTGTGAGTAAAAAAATAAAAGTTTATCTGGATACGAATATGATTTTGGATGTATTCATTAATCATGCTAAGGCGCTCAAGAAAAAAGAAGATGTAATTCTACCAAAAAAATATGAATTTATGCTGGCAAGCAAAGAAAAGGTAGAGTTTGTCACGTCTTTTATAACAAAAGCCGAAGTAATACGAGAACTTATCTCAGGCTATGGTGCTTCTTACGAAGACATCTTGGTTGTATGGGACAGATTTGTGGAATCCATTGACTGCAAATACATAGAAAAATTTGAATTTGATGATAAAATAGCCGAACTGGCTGGAAAACTACAGTTAAAACTTAGAACAATGTTCAACTTCTTGCATCTCTTTATTGCAATGTCGCAGGATGCATACTTTATTTCAGGCGACAGGGATGTTATAAGGAAAGCGAAAGAGATGAAAATTTATGACAAGGTAATTAGTTACGAAGAATTTAGAAAAATGATGGAGGGGATTATCTAATGTGCTTGGCCATTTTTTCAAAGAATTTCCTGTTCTCGCGGAAAAACTTCTCGAGTTTTTCCTTGCGCGTTTTGTCTTTCATATTCATAATTCCATCGGGCAAATATTTAAAGCCCGAACAAAAAGCTGCCTCGGTGAAACGATGAAAAAGATCAACCCAGTTACTTTAACGGTAATCGCATTGGTCATAGGCGCTATACTCATTGTTGTGCCGCAGCTTTTCATAGAATTGCAGAAAACAGAACAAAATATCGAGTTCTACAGGAACGGCG
>CAZZNM010000072.1:0-4635 GCA_964655805.1 uncultured archaeon | reverse complement strand
CTTCGACGGAGTAGACGAACTTGGTTCCGTAGTACTGTCTTATCTTTTCCCATTTATAGCCGCAGGCCAGTACTATTTTCTCTATCCTGTAGCCTTTGAGTATATCTAGCTGGTATTGCAGCAGCGGCTTGCCGTTCACAGGTACCATGGCCTTTGGCAGATCCTTTGTCAACGGCCTCAGCCGCTTACCAACCCCACCGGCAAGAACTATGGCTTCCATATAAAACATCTTATTTTATTACAGAAATTTTGTTTACAATAATCCCTAATTCCCCTCTATAAATATTTATCTCGCCGTTAACGGCAACAGTGTCCCCGGCTTTGAAGCTTGCAAGCACTTCCTGTGGCGGATCGAACATCGTAACCCTTATTTTACTTGTGCTATTTTCATCAATCAAATACATATTTAAGGCATCTCTTACGAGCGGACGCTCAACAATGCCGTGGACAGATACCTTTTCGCCAATCATGTCCTCAGTAATTTCGCTGACAGAAAGCAGTTTTGCTGGCTGCTGCTGGCTAAGCACAAAAAGTGCAAAAAAGCCGACACCAAAAACAACAGCAGCTATTTTCAGCAGATTTCTGTCCGAAATCATAAGAAGAGTTAGGAAGAATTTTTAAATAGCAATTACTGAAGGCCAAGAACAGCTACATCTTCATATACAGGCCCTGTTGGCGCCAATATCGATTTCTTCAGTTTTATGTTAGATATAGCCAATGTCCCAAAGGCAGTATTTTCATGCTTGCTGAAAAAGTCATTCAGCCCATTCTTGTCTTTGACGTTGTTGACACGCGCTATAGTCAGGTGCGGCGTAATATCCCTTTTCTTACCAAACGATTCTAAGCTATCAGCAACAGATTTCTGTAGGTTAAACAGCTTTGGCGCACCAATCCAAATAACGCGTATGTAATTTCTATTAGGGAAGGCCCCAACACTAATTAGATCGACATTAAATTTTTCAAAATTAGAGGCGATATCAGATAACGCCTTTTTGACATCATCTATTTGCGTGTCGTCTATTTCGCCCAGGAATTTGAGTGTGAAATGCAGATTTCCCTTTTCGACTGTTTTTCCTATAATCAATGGTTCGATTTCCCTTTGTAGGTTAACTATTCTCTGCCTTAATGCATCATCGATATCAACAGCTACAAAACAACGAGTCATCGTCCATGCTCCTTGAGTATTTTAGACAACAGGGCGCCAGGCCTTGTAAGTGCGCCTGGCCGCAGTTTGACGAGCTTGAATATCGGCTTTTTAGGACCTTCAACAGACTGCTCCTCGAAAAGCTCTGCATAGCGTTCTATGTAATAGGATATTGTTTTTGGATCCAGCCTTGTGCGTCTTGCTAATTCCCGTATCCATAAGCCATCTGGCGCGTCTTTGAGCGCTAAGATTATCAAATTCAGGTTTCTGCTGTCTTTATTTGCTGTTCTTGGCATGTTATTCATTCACATGTGTGGGTATAAAAAGCTATCGGAGTCAAAATGCCTTTATTTGCATCTAATAGCCATTATAAGCCATAATCCTGTATTTCTACACTTTCGGCAAAAAATCTTTGTGAGAGTACTGTGAGAGCAATCAGAAGAGCTGGTAGGCCAAAAAGGAGTCATTTTGTGCGATGAATGTCTGTGAACTTGGCGTGAACATCGTCGTGAACTTCATGAGATGTTCATGAAGGTCTGTGAAGATGCCGTGAAGGTCTAGGATATATCCTCACAAACTAAAGAAATGAATCTAAGAATTCTCACATTTCAACATATCTACTACAGCTAGATTCTAGAATTCCTGTTAGATTATAATAAATTTGCTACTATAGATGTTCACGAAGACCTTCACGAAGTTCACCGTGAACTTCACGTGAACATGAAGATCTTCATGTGAATTCACCGTGAAGATCTGTGAACTTGATGAACGAAATCATTTTATACTCTACTCCAACAAAAATGCATAATGGAAGTCAAAGACTGGCTATCAGCAATGCACTGGAGCATTAATCCATTTACATTTGCCATCGCGCCACAGCTTCTTGTCGGTTACAAGGAGCAGATAGAAATAGTCATGCGAGCAATAGAGGAAAGGCATAAATTACTGCTTATTCTAGGCCCTACAGGTTCTGGAAAGACGACATTTCAGAAATGGCTGATTTCAAATCTTGACAGAAAGTATGAAACCGTCTTTATCGGCAAGCCGCCAGCACGTGCTGAGCAGTTTGTGGATATTTTCAACGAAAAATACCCAACTTTTATGGGAATTGGTAGGTTAAGAAACCTCTACCAGCTACCTGCGTTCTTAAACAAAAAGCTTGGCAATAAGCGATTGCTAGTATTTTTCGATGAAGCACAAGAAGCGAGCATAGAAGTGCTAGAATGGCTGCGCGTGCTCACAGATCAAGTGGAAAATATGTCCGTTATTCTTGCCGGACTTCCTGTTTTTGAAGAGAAGTTATCGAATCTGGAGACATTCAGGAAGCGCGTGGCTGCGAAAATAGAGCTATTGTATCTAACAAAAGAAGAAATGCACGAAATGATAAGGAAAAGGATAATGAGCGTCGGCGGTACTGGCGAGGAATTCAACAACGTCATCAATTTTATTTATGAGAAATCAGCAGGATTCCCTCGTGAAGTAATACGCATATGTAACGACATCGTCAATGACGCCATCATACGCGGCAACGTCGAAATAACGCCGTTAGAAGAAAAGAAAGAGGAAGAAAAAGTGATAATACCGTCGATGACGATACTTGATAAGATGACGCCGATGCAGCGTGAGGTGCTGGAGATACTGTCAAGCAAGTCGATGACACCTGGTGGCATTGCCAACGCCATCGACATCGCGAAGTACAAGTCACGCCAGCATGCTGTGCGAAGCATAAACAATGTTGTAAAAAATTTATTTGAGGAAGGATATCTAGAGCGCATAAAGAAGGACAAGGCGTTCGTTTACAATCTTGCGCCACGCATCAGGACGCTATTTGTGAGAGCATGAGCGCCGGTTGCGTAGTTTAAAAGCCCTTTTAACCAGCTTTATCCCTCACATAAGAAATATAAAGATTGGCAAAGATGACTAATTATGACAGTAAAATACATCCTTTCAGTAACAGAAACAGAAGTGGAGGAAGGAAGATTTTTTAATTTGAGATTGTCTGACGAAAGAGGAAACACATCATATGTAAATGCGCTCCCTTATGAGAAATTTATCGGCGAAATCAAAGAAGGAGAGCATGTTATAGTAGAATATGCACAAAGTGGCAGACCGAGAACTATTACCAATGCATCAGGTGAAACAATCTACTCTGACGCCGCTTTATCCCTAACATAAGAAAAATCGCAAAACGCTTAAATACCAGCGACGCAGAATAGAATAATAAAGTGGTTTATATGATAGGCACGCGCGGGCACGACATGGTTGGCAAGATTGTTGTTTCTGAAGAGAGCGGCCGCAAGTTCGGCGTTGTTGGCGACATAAATTTCGTCTCCGATTCAGGCGAATTAATGAACATAGTGCTCGTGGAGCCGACAAAGCACGTAAGCGAACTGAACCTTGAGCGCGATGATGGCGACAGGATGCTTATCCCGTTCTCATCTGTGCGCAGCATAGGTGACTTTATTATTATTTCTGAGAAGGATATACTTTAGCTTTAAATATGTTTCTGATAAGTCCATCAAAAGGTTTTAATTATGGGGATGGCAGTTCTAAGATCAAAATATATACCATGGAAACATCTAGAAAGATTTAATGAAATAGCTGGCATCGAAGTACCTCGATATGGATCTAATTCTTCAAGGCCAGGACTCTTGGCGAGAAGCTATATAGGCGATGCCAATTCAGGAGAAATTGGCGTTGTACAGGCTTATGCAACCCCAGGAGACCGTGGATTTTATGTTGGCCTTTCTTATCCCAAAGGCATAGAAGAGCGGCTTCCACATGTCAAAGGATTGGCAAGAGGTATTCGCAGGGCTGTTAAGGCAACTACGGGAAGAAGAATAAAAACATGGCACTTCGAATTGCCTGACATCGAACCAAAAGGGAAAAGAATTAGCAAGAAGAGGAGCAAAAGCCTCGAGCTTACAGGAACCTTCGCAACAACATATGCTGCGTTACAGTTAACTTCTTAATCACTTGTCCCCGATTCCATCTTCATTAATCGTGAATACCGCCTCGCCTTCCGGTAGGTTCGGTGAATCGATAAGCTTTGCGATGCGCAGGTTCTGCTTACTCTTGCGAAGATATATCCTCAACCCACTCGCATGGGCTAGCACATGACCGCCTACTGCTATAGTTGGATCGCCGAACATGATGTCAGGCCGTGCCATGACTTGGTTCGTAATGTATATAGCGATATTGTAAATATCTGCCGTCTTCTGTAGCGCGTGCAAATGCCTGTTCAGCTTCTGCTGTCTCGGCGCAAGCTCACCGCGGCCACTATAATCGCTGCGGAAATGCGACATCATGCTGTCAATTACTATTAGTTTGATATTCTGCTCCTTTATCAAGTCCTTCGCCTTCTCAGCGAGCACAACCTGGTGATCGCTGTTGTACGCCTTGCTGTAGAAAATATTCTTCAACACTTTTCTTGGGTCAAGCCCGTGTTTCTCAGCAATCTGTATTATGCGCTCTGGCCTGAACGTCGATTC
>CAZZNM010000071.1:0-4653 GCA_964655805.1 uncultured archaeon | reverse complement strand
ATCCGGTTTTAATATTTTTTCAAGCAGCTAAGACTATGAAAATCTCTGTAATTGGCGCTGGCTATGCAGGCTTGTGCACCGCAGTGGGACTTGCAGTCAAATGTCACAATGTTGTGTGTGTCGATATTGACAAAAATAAGGTTGCTGCTATAAACTCCGGATATTCGCCTATATATGAAAAAGGTATTGAACCTGCTCTAAGAAAGGCGCGAAAGAGTGATTTAATCTCTGCATCTCTCTCCCTTGACCCAAATAGTGACATTTTTTTCATAGCAGTGCAGACACCAAATAATGGTAGCCAGGATCTTTCTTACGTAAGAAGTGCCGCAAGAAATATTGCACGTTTATTGAAAAAGGCGAATAACTACAAACTTATTGTTATGAAATCCACAGTCCTCCCGGGCACGACAGAAAGCATTATACCAATTTTGGAATCTTCAGGAAAGAAAGTCGGTAAAGACTTTGGTGTATCAGTGAACCCAGAATTTCTTCGCGAGGGCTCTGCTTTAGAGGATTTTCTACATCCCGACAGAGTAATAATTGGCGAATATGATAAGCGCTCTGGCTATATGCTTGAGAAAATATACAGGAATTTCAATGCTCCTATAATCAGAACAGATCTACGGACAGCTGAAATGATAAAGTATGCGAGTAATGCGTTTCTTGCAGCAAAGATCTCATTCATTAATGATATCGGTAATTACTGCAAGTATCTTGGAATAGACACTTACACTGTATCTGATGGCGTTGGATATGACAGGCGTATAGGTCGTGCATTCCTTAACTCTGGCATCGGCTTTGGCGGCTCGTGCCTGCCAAAGGACGCCAATGCTTTGTCAATGTCTGCAAAAAAATATAATTATAAATTGCATGTTGTTGAATCGATAATAAAACTGAACGATCGGCAACCTTTGAGTATCGTTCGTTTGTTAGAAAAGAAAATTAAGCTGAAAGGTAAAAGGATCGCAGTACTTGGGCTTGCATTCAAATCCGGAACAGATGATATCAGGGATGCGCCATCGATAAAGATTATGAAGGCCTTAGTTAGAAATGGAGCAACGGTTATTGCATACGACCCAAAAGCTATGGACAAGATGAGAAAGGTCGTCCCTAACGTTCATTATGCAAAGACTGTAAGAGATGCAGTGAAGGGCTCTGATGCATGCCTTTTGCTCACTGAATGGCCTGAGTTCAGAAGATTGACTGACAAGGATTTTGGAAAAATGAAAAATAGGATTATTATAGAAGGCAGAAGAATTCTAAACAAGAAGAATGTAAAAGATTTTGAGGGCGTTTGTTGGTAATTATGGCTATAAAAATTGGCGTCATCCCTGCAGCAGGCCGCGGTGAGCGTATGCTCCCGCTGACGCGTGCCATGCCAAAGGAGATGCTTGTTGTCGATGGCAAGCCATTTATACAGTACGTCGTCGATGGAATGGTCGCCGCAGGCGTGAAGACAATATACATAATAACTGGCTGGCGTAAGCATTTAGTGCTCGATTATTTCGGCTCTGGCGAGAAGTTTGGTGTGGACATTTCTTACATCGTCCAAGACGACATGTTAGGTCTTGCAGACGCCATCGGCAGAGTAAGGAATTTTGTCGATGAGACGTTTGTCGTCGGACTTGGCGATGATATATTCTATCCGACTTCTTGCGTAAAGGATATAATAGACTTTCATGAGAAGAAAAAACCTACAGCAACGCTTAGCATCGAAGATGTGCCAAAGAGTGAGGTAGAGAAATACGGTATCGTAAAAGTCGATAAAAATAACAAAGTTCTTGATTTAATAGAAAAACCAAAGGCAAAAGAAGCCCCAAGCACGCTCGCTATTGCAGGCATCTACGTATTTACTCCTGAGATATTTGACGCGATAAGGAAAACGAGACCTGGAAAGTATAATGAGTTGCAGCTCACTGATTCGATAAAACTGCTTGTTGATTCTGGAAAAACCGTTTATGCGAAGAAATTAAGCGGCGAACGTATAACGATCGGCAGTATTGAAGAGTTAAGAAAGGCGAACGAATTTTTTGTGCATATGAACAGCAAAAAGCATCCTAAGTAACACTTTTATAAATCCTATCTAGTCTATCTACAATTACTTCAATATCAAATTTTGTCTGCATTCTTTTCCTGCCTTTTTTGCCTAGACGTTTCCTAAAATTTTCATCATCTAGCAGCGTCTCTATGTGTTTCTTGAACAATTTCCATTCACCATACTTTGTCAGCAGACCACAGTCGCCGGCTACTTCTGGTATTCCACCAACGCGCGTAGAGACAATCGGCGTTTCGCACGCCATGCTTTCGGCAAGGACTTTGCCGAATGCCTCATAGTAGCTTGGAAGTATCATCACTTTTGCCGCACTGTATATATCTATAAGCTCTTTTACCGATAGGTTCTTCATGAATGTTATGCGTTTTTTATCTATCTTCGATGCCTTTTCTCTGAGTTCATCTTCCATACTGCCTATACCGACAAAAATAAATTTAACATCACTTCTCTCCGAAAGAATCTGTCTTGCTATATCCAGCGCTATGTGTGGACCCTTTGTTGGTATCAGATGGCTTGCAAATAGAACTATATTCTCCTTTTTCTTCGTCGGTTTGAATAACTTTGTGTCTACAATATTTGGCAGTAATTCCATATTATCAGTGCGTGCGCCTATTTTCTGAAGCAATCTTTTCTCATATTCGGTATGCGGCAATACTTTATCAGAGAATTTTAGTATAGGTAGACCTTGTGTTATATGGTATGCCGCAAATACTAGACCTTTTTTAGCACCGTATATTGGTGGATGGTAGTATGGCCCGAATACGTGGGGCAGTTTGTTTTTCTTGGCCGCTATAAAACCTGCTATAGCTGGGAAATATCCATAATGATGGGAATGAATTATATCAGCATCGCTTTTCATAAGAGCTTTTAGCATATTTTTTGAATATCTATATTTGTCTCTAATATTCTTTGCATCAAAACGCCTGACAGTTATGCCGTTTCTTATCTCGTAATCTTTGTATCCACCTCTATGGTGTTTCCTTTCCCATGAAGTTCTCTTACTGTGAGGAACAAACACTTCTACTTCGTATCCTCTTTTTATCAGTCCGGAAGATAACTGATTAACATAAACAGACTCGCCACCAACATCAGGAAAATATATAGGCGACGACATTGCAATTTTCATTTTACCATTCGCCTCATTTCTTTTATGAAATTCTCTTCAGAAAACTTCTCTGAGCGCTTTCTACATGCATTACGCATTTCTCTTGCACGCTCAGGGGTCATCCAATTAATAGATTTTATTATGTTATTTTCGTCTGGTTTGACGTGAATACCAGTTACTTTATCTACAATTGTTTCTGTCACGCCGCCTTCATCTGAAACAATACAAGGCTTTCCTGCTGCCATACTCTCGACTGGCGATATGCCAGAGTCCTCGTTAACAGGTATGTATATCGTTGCTACGCATCGTGACAAAAGATCTATGTACTCATCGTCTGATATCCAGCCTTTAACTTCAATGTTGCCATGGACTTTTGCAAGGTTCTCTATCTTCTTTCTTTCCGGTCCAGATGAAATGACAACGAGATTCTTATCCGGCATCTTTGTGAATGCGCTGACAATCGTGTCAACGCGTTTCAATTTATCTAGCCTTGCGGTGGAGAGATAGAAATCTTCAGAATTTCTATTTTTAAACTTCTTCACATCAGTAGGTGGGTAGATTACAGGAACTTTATTTATTCCGTAATACTTTCCTATCCTTCTTTTAACATTCTCTGAGTTTGCAATTACTTTGTCAAACCGTTTTGCATACATTTGGTCCTTAGGAACAATTAGCTTTCTTAATTGCTTCATCGCCATTCTTCCAATTATATTCGTATTTGCATCGTACCACTCCTTCAAGTCGTATAAATATCGCGCTGGTGTATGGCAGTACCAGAGGTTAGGTCTGTTATGATTTGCTGCTATGCATGTGGTGCCTGAGAATATGAAGAAGTCGTAATCGAGTTTCAACAATTCAAACTTCTTCATCAGCGGTAATACAGGAATTCGTGATCTCTTTGCTATCTTTATTACATTCAATTCCTTTAGTTCTGGATACGTGTTTTTCTCATCGACAAACCCAGTTATTATATCTGCGTCAAAGGTCCTGGCAAGTGTTATAGCCACCTTCTCGCCGCCGCCATATTTATCAAAGTAATCATGAAGAACTGCTATTTTCATATCATCGCCTCAATAGATGAAAATTTGCAATAAGTTTTATAAAAGCTATCTAGAACAATGGCAGTAATAAAAATAACAGAATTAAACCTGTACCTTTATCTCTTGCGGCTCTTCTTCCTCTGCGCGTTTATCCATGCTCTCATGGAGCTTCTTCGTCTTCATTCGCATGTACATCTTTCCAAGCTTTGTCATGGCCTTTAACTCAACGGGCGCTGCCCAGAATCCTGTCCTTAATCGCAATTCGGTTGCGATTCTAAACGGTATTGCCAGCTTCGATTTGTTCATGCTAGCGTCCATAGACAGTAGCACGACCCTGATAAACTCCCGCCTCTCCTCGGGCACCCATGGGTAATCGTATAAATCCCGTTGAATGTCCATTGAACCCCACTCCTCAAGCCGCTCTGGCTGCTTCCAGCCCATGCGCATGCATAAAT
>CAZZNM010000070.1:0-4669 GCA_964655805.1 uncultured archaeon | reverse complement strand
AACAAGCACCACAATGTGTGCGACTTCTATTCGCTCGTATGGCTGCACGCAAAGCCAGTGAAGATAAAGAACGTCATCAAGCGAAGCGGGCGCAAAGAAAAGTTCTCGCCAGAGAAGCTGTTCAAGTCTGTGCAGAAAAGCTTCAAGAGCGCGCACATACATGACGGCCTGCTGCTTGAATCAGTGACGAGAGAGATAATATACAAAATTGGCAAGCGCTACAGGAGTAAAGAAGTAGAAACAGAAGACATCAGAAACTTTGCTGAATACGTGCTAATAAAAAGAAAGCTCGGCAATGTCGCGAAGCACTACATCATGCACAGGTATATGTGAAGAGTAATGGCAAATGCAAAAGAGCTTTGATAGCTATATTCACTTATCTTGCTATTGGATTTTATCTTCAGGCAATGTGGCTGAAATACATTCACAAGAAATAGATTCTGTCATATCTTATCCTTATTGCATCTTATGTTGAAGTAAGCTGTAATGCCGTAACTTGCTACTGTCAAAAAACTTGCGCCTGCAATATAAGGGGTGATGTTCTCACCTAGCACAGCACTCACACCTGCAACGCCCCACATCATCATACTTGTGGTATAAGTACCTATCGATAAGTATCCCAGAGACCTTTCTGGTGGCTCCTCGGCATTCTCAAGAAGTACGAAAGGATTTCCATATTGAACATATCTGTTTAAGATCCTAGGAAGATTCATCGGATTCATACCAAACCACCAACAATATCGCGCATTGCCGCTTCAATATCGCGCGCCTTGACAATGCCGGACGCAACGCCGACGCCGTCTGCACCGAGCTCTATTGCCTTTCTTACGTCATCGCCGCTTTTCACGCCAGCGCCGCACAATACTCTTGTTTCTGGAGATATACTTTTCACGATTCGAACAGAGTTCTTTACTATATCTGGATTCGCGGTGGTCACAGAAATATCGCCGCCTATCAGCTCTGGCGGCTCTGCGAGAATTATATCCGGGTGCAACCCTGCTATCTTCTCTGCATCCTCTTCGCTGTGCGCGCATACGCATGAAATCAAATTTATTTTTCTGCAAATTTCTATTGATTTTCTTATTTCTTCATGGGATATCTTTTTTTCACTATGATTCAATAAAGTGCCGAGGACGCCTAAATTTTTCACCTCGTGCGCAAGCACATGGCCCGTGTGCGCGCCTATTTCTATCGGGTCTATGCTCTGCGCGAATGTCGGCACAATACGGGCAATATCGCGCAGCGAAAGATGCGACGGCGTGAGAACTATATTTGTCTTTGTTTCTCTCATAATCTTTTTTGCGATTTCAGCGATTCTTAGCGCATCATCCGTGCTGTCAAAATACGTCTTCAGGTTAACTATAAGAATCGGATATTTCAGCGCCATGTGTATCACTTATTGTGCTAATGCTTTTCAGCATTTAAGGCAGGTAAAGTATTTATACTAGTTACTGTATAGTGGTGATATGGGATATGAATTTTATGATATGTTGCTGCCCCGGGATATACCTAGATACAGGGGGAGGATGCCAGTCTTGCTGCACCTGGGCGTGCCTGCGCCAGATAGAGAGACTGCACTGAGAGATACGCTTGCGCTTTATGGATGTGCAGATGTTTATGGTGAAGTGCTTCAGGCGATAGATAGAGGCGCCGGGCAATTGTCAAAAAGGCCTGACGGCATGAAACTAAAAAGCATCCACAAGATGGTCCATGTCACTGAAATAAAATACGAGCCATCAGGAGTGAGCCAGCCGGTGTTATTCTGATGCATCATCGATTTTATTTAAGTTTGATATCTACAAAGTCGCCTATTTTAACATCATGTTCTTCAGCAAAACCCGCGTTCACCTCTAACACGTATTTGGCCGGTTCTTTGGATTTGTAGCTCTCACAAAACAGGCTTTTACACGGCTGCATTGTCGTGATGTCGACAATTGTGCCATTGGCAGCAATGAAAATCATATCCAGCGGTATCAGCGTGTTCTTCATCCAGAAGCTGCGCTGCTTCTCGTCGTCCCAGACAAAAAGCATGCCGGCGCGCGGCGCAAGCGATGTCCTGTTCATTAAGCCGATTGTCCTTTCTCTGTCATCGTCAGCGATCTCTGCAATCACAGTAATGCCACCGACCACTGCCTTTGTGGTAGGAAGCTGGCTTTGGGAGGTACATGCTGTCACAGAGAGCAGCACAGCGATTACTGTAAGAATGCGCATAAGTAGTATTACATTTTATAAAGTTTAAGTATAACGATTAAACATGATTTTAGATCACGCAAAACCAAGAAAAGCATGGTTTAAGCCACCGACAGGACCACAGATTCTGAGACAACATAGAGCGCTCAGATTAAACGATTATCCTAGTGATAGCCAGGTAGTAGAAGCTGTAATGAATCTGTCACCTGATCAGGCATTGATAATCCCGCAGACTTATCGCCTGCCGAAAGAAATTATAACGTCGCGCGGCGTCCCGATAGAAGAGCCTACGGCGGCCAAGTATAAAAGATATGGCCAGAACGTCCAGATAAGCCGTGCCCAGACTGTTGAGCAGGCGCTTCAGTTGAATCTGGATTCTCAGAAAGCAGTCTACGCCGCTTTTAACCGTGTCACCCTGGATGGAAACTACAGGGGCTATAGCTGGTGGGGGTTAAGAACAAGAATTCACAAAATTGTACCACTTATTTCTATTATAGACGGATATGAAATTTATCATGTCTTCGAGGAAATGCCGGAACTATTCAGCGATACCGGAATACCAAGAGAGAGGATAGATGTTGACACTTACAGGTCTTATGCATATGTCACAGTGCCTTCAAGGACAAAACCCGGACATAAGTATAAGCTCACATTCTCCAATATTCCCTCTGTAGACAACAAGCTTGATTGGCACGAACTGTCCGTTGAGGCTGATGTTGAAGACAAAATATTCAACCAGATTACATACAGATATGCTATAGGCGACGTTGTAACGCTTGAGATGAGGTTCACGGACCATGCAGTCACCGGCTTCAGAAGATTAGTTGCGGTCAGGAGTGTATCTGACATGCCCGTCGGAAGAACGCCCATTGTACACCCTTCCCCAGAACTAATCGGATTCAATGACAGTCTGAGATACAGAACTGTGGTTGAAAGGCGCAGAAACAGGTATATTTCTTTCGAGAATCTGAACGAAGCCGAGCGCGAGGCGCTGAACTGGAAGTTCGCAGGGTATCTGAACCGTCGAGCAAGGAGAGAAGGGACGCAGCAATATGCAGCAGACTTTCTATGCGCAGATGATTACGGAAGAGTAAGAGACAAGCTCGTGACAGTCGTCTAATCATAATTCTGCACATAATTTCTATTTTTAAATCTTCATGCAAACAATTGAAAGTGAAAGTGCCAACGTAGCTCAGGCCCCTTTCTTTTGTAAAAGAAAGTCCCCTGGGTTCAAAGAAAACAACAGAATGATATTAGCAGCAATAACGCCAACGTAGCTCAACCTGGTAGAGCGGCAGTTTTGTATCTGCGGAAGATTAAAATCTTCCGAGAATCCGGAAATCCCGGATTTTCGAAATAACTGCAGGTTAAGGGTTCAATTCCCTTCGTTGGCTCTCGACTATCTATTCGCTTTTTGTATGCTTTCGTTATGCCAACGGATGCCGATGCGTTCATCGGTGGCTCTTCATAATTGTCTCACCAGAATTCTTGAGTTATAAGACTATTAGATGCAGATTTCTGAAGATATTCAATTCCCCAATTAGGAACAGGGTGGCTGTTAAAGAAGATATAGGCTACTATATACATATAAGTATATATGCATATATATTTATATACTTTCTTATTCAATAGATTTGTATGCCATCAGTAGTTGAAAGCAAGAGAACTGTAAACGTCAGGCTGAGTGACAACATACACCACTGGCCTACCCTGAAGACTGTGCTCATGATCGAGAAAGCCCTAAAAGAATCTGACGGCCCTATTTCAATGGAAGAACTGAAGCGCAAGCTCAAAAAGAAAGTTATGGACCAGACTATAAGGCTGATACTAGCTTACCTGGAAGACAAAGGCTCCATTCTCATCGGGCCCAAGGGCATATCCTGGATAGAAAACAAGGACTCGAAGTTCCTGAAGTTCATACAGAAGAGCAAAGTGATAGAGATATGAAGCCTGTCAAGGTTCAGCTTATCGGAAATGCCGCTGAAGAGTTCGAGAAGCTGAACAAGATTGTGGGCGAGGAGCAGGCAAAAGGCATAACGAATTCCGAGCATATGCAGCTTCTGAAATCCATAAAGCAGAAAACTGGGCTGATAAAGGCCAATCCTCAGTATGGAGATGCCGTGCCAAAGGTATTGATCAAGAGAAGCGGGTACAATGTCGACAATCTATGGATAGTTGACCTGACCGGTTATTGGAGACTGCTCTATACCCTGAAGGGAAGCCGGGTGGAGATTCTTTGCTTTGTTCTTGACTTCATGGACCACAAGAAATACGACAAGACGTTCGGTTACAGGAAGAAGTAGTGCAGTATCCGTATAAACTCTGAGTGCCAAGAGTTAGACAGATGCCAGGTACTCATCGTTGGCTCTCCATCATCACTTCGGATTGGTTAAGAAGCTTTAAATATATAATACGCTATAGTACACTATAGGTGATATATAATGCCATCCACTACAATACAGCTGGACAAAAAGGTTGT
>CAZZNM010000069.1:0-4723 GCA_964655805.1 uncultured archaeon | reverse complement strand
AGTTGACAGCATTTTTAAGCTTGCCAATCAATCAGGAATAATGGAAGCTGAAAAAATACTCAGAGAAATAGAAGAAATTTCAAAGAACGAGTTCCTGCCAATAATAGGGCCATTAAAAGGCCAGGTTCTTGTAGAAGCTATAACAGAAAGAAAACCAAGAAAAATATTAGAAATTGGTACGCTGGTCGGGTATTCTGCTTTGCTTATGGCACTTCATATGCCAAAGAATGCAAAAATAACAGCAATAGAAAAAAGCGAAGGCCTTGTGAAGATAGCAAAAAGAAATATTAAAAAAGCCGGCTTGTCAAAAAGAATAGAAGTTGTCCAAGGCGATGCAAGGAAAGTAATACCATCTCTTTCTGGAAAATTCGATTTTGTTTTCATCGATGCAGAAAAAAGCGAATATTTAGATTATCTGCGCCTGGCGGAGCCCAAGATGTCAAAATCGTGCGTTGTAGTCGCCGATAACGTGAAAATATTCAAGAACACCATGGATGATTATTTGAATCATGTCAGAAATCCAAAGAACTATAAAAGCAAGACGTATGATGTTGGCTTTGACGCCGTCGAGGTCAGCGTGAAGAAATGATTTTTATTTAATTTGTATATCAATCCTGTATTTGTAAATTTTAGGGCCATACTGCAAAACTCTCTGCAGGCCGAGAAACTTTATATTTCGTATCTTTGACTTTATATTTTTCTTATTTGTATTGATTTCATCTTCTTTTGAAAAGAAATACAAGTGCACAATGCCATTCGGCTTCAGGCATCTTATAGCTTCATTCAGATAATCTATCGCCTTTTCCGGTAAAGGCATCAATATTCTGTCAAAGCTTTTTGGAAATCTTCTTGCTGCATTCTTTACATCCGCACAAATGGCTATGACATTATTCAATTTGTTTAATTCAATATTCTTTTTGAAATATTTCACGGCAATGGGATTCTTTTCAATGCCTACTATCTCGCGTGCCTTTGATTTTCTTGAAAGCACAATGGCAAAAGGCCCGATACCGGCGAAGAAGACGGCAACAAGATCGCCTTCATTGATTTTTTCAGCTATGCGCAGGCGTTCTGTACCTTCGCGCGGAGAGAAATAAACCTTCCTAGGATCGAGCATGAATCGGCAGCCGCTTTCTGTGTGCACGACTTCTGTATTACGGCTACCCGCTATCAACTGCAATTTCCTAAGACGATAGACGCCCTTTCGCGCAGAGGCCTTCATCAATACGCTTTTGACGTTCTTGTGCTTTTCCATCAGTGAAGCAGAAATCTTTTTCTTTTGTTTTGTTGGCTCAATAATGGCTACTGCTCGCTCTTTGCTGCCAATGATGTCAAAGCTCGGCATTAATTTAACCCCCTAATTATGTATTCAATTTTAAATACCCGATATCTCAATACAAACATGACACCTTTTAAATGTTATAGTAAAAAATCGTGTCTGGTATAAATGAAGGTCATTGGCATATTCGGGCTCATCGGCTCTGGCAAGGACACGGCAGCTGAATATCTTGAGCAGAAGTACGGCTTTTTACATATCTCTTATGGCAATCTTGTGCGCGGGCTGGCAAGGCAGCTGGGCCGCACAATTGAGCGCGACGACTTGATAAGAACGCAACGTGAGTACGTCCAGCGCTACGGCCAGAGCTATTTTGGCAAGCTTGCTGTAGAGAAGATAAGAAAGAGCAAGGAAAAATTCTTCGCCCTGAGCGGTATAAGAAGGCCGCGGGATGTGGAAGAGCCGAGAAAAGCTTTTGGCGAGGATTTTGTGCTTATATTTATTGACGCGTCACCGAAAGTCCGTTTCCAGCGCATGCGCGCACGTATGCGAGAGGGCGATCCAGAGACACTAGAGGAATTCCTGCGGCAGGATGAAGAAGAAAAGAAGACATTTGGCTTTGACATAGTCATGAAGTACGTAAAGTTCACGATAAAAAACGATGGCACGCTGGAGGAACTGCACCAGACTGTCGACCAGGTCCTTGTCAGGAATAAAATAATATGATCAAAGATGATAATACTCATCTTTGTCATGTCAACAACATTAGATTCAGTAATTTCAATGTCGTTGCACATAATGCTTTTAAGCACTGCCTTCAACTATTTCCGTAAGGGTTCGTAGTCTAGCTTGGTTAGATCTATTACTATTCCAAATAGGATCCGAGGTTAGGGACCTTGTGGCCCCGGTTCAAATCCGGGCGAACCCATTACATCTGTTCTGGAATTCTTCATGTGCATAAAGACGGAGAGAAAATAGGAATATTTTATTTTTGTAAACTTTTTGTAACCTATTCGTAGAGCGCTATAATTCCAGAAGCCTTTTAAACACTGCCTTCAACTATTTCCGTAGGGGTTCGTAGTCTAGCTTGGTTAGGATCCGGGCTTAATTATTGCCTAATGGGAGCCTGTGGCCCCGGAGGTTGTAACAAACTAGTTGCAATCGGGGATTTCAAATCCGGGCGAGCCCACTAAGGCCTTCTTTTTAGTAAAAAGAATCCAACCGTCAGGAAGCTACCAAAGGTAGCTTGTTTCACTGGGGAAGAAAAAATATTGAAAATATATTATTGATGTAATTTTTGCGTAATGCTATTTCTTCTTAAAAAGACTTCTGATAAAATAAATTCTAATGTCAGTAAGATACAATTCAAATCTGGACATGTTGCCGCCATATCTCTTTGCCGATATGGATAGGAAGAGAAGAACTGTACAGGAATCTATAGCTAGGGGTGAAGGAAAATATAATAGTATTATTCCTCTTGCCGTAGGAGATCCTGATTTGTCAACACCACAGCCGATAATTGAAGCGATGAAAAAAGATGCTGATAATTATCATGGCTATCCTGACTATGAAGGTCTTCCAGAACTCAGGCAGGCCATAGTTGATTATTATGGAAGAAGGGCCGAAGTCTCGATATTGCCAAATGACGTCTCTGTATCAATGGGCGCAAAAACAGACCTATTTGATTTTGTCCGGGCGTTCTCAAATCCAGGCGATATTGTACTTGTCCAGGACCCGGCTTATCCAGTATACGTTAACTCGACAATCATTGATGGCAGGGAGCTGAAGTTCTGGCCGTCTGGCGACGACACAATACCCATGATGCCATCGCAATTCCTAAGCAGAGATGATTTACAGCGCCTAGCAGTTGTTTACATATGCAACCCAAATAATCCTACAGGAAAACATATACATCTTCACTATATGAAAGAGTATGTCGAAGATGCCATGAGAACAAAAGACATTGTAGGAAGATCATATCTGATCGTGCATGACATTGCATACTGGGATTTCAAGCCAGGCGGAACGCCGTTTGTCCATGACCTGAGAGCACCAAGCATTTTCGAAATAGATGGTGCGAAAGAAGTCGCTATAGAATGTGGCTCTTTTTCAAAACCGTATAGTATGACAGATAAGAGATTATCTTGGGTTATAGGCCGAAGAGATATTGGGAATATCTGGGGAAGATACCGCACCAATAGAGATTCTGGTGTCACCCATAGTATCCAGATGGCTGGTGTAGAAGCTCTAAAAAATCCTGCAGTCGAAGAAGAAGTCAAGGCAAATATGGGTATTTATGGCGAGAGAGCACGGGTCCTTGTACAAGGCCTGAGAAAACTGGGGCTTCAATGTAATGATCTTGAATTTACACCTTACGTATGGGCAAGGGTTCCAGAAAGCTTTACATCAGCGAGTTTTGCTGAGCATATGCTAGAAAATGCATATGTGGGTGTTACTCCTGGCAGTGGCTTCGGTAAGGAGGGTGAAGGATTCATAAGAGTCACTGTTTTCAAGCCCGTTGATGTTCTACAAGAAGCATTATACAGAATGGAAAAGTCATTGTGATTTTTATGCCATTTTCTCTTCCAATAACAAAGATGCACGGCATTGGAAACAGCTATGTTCTTGTTTCAGATAGTAAGAGGGATTTAGAAAGAGAATTTGGTTACGATCTTCTTGGAAAGGCGTTATCTGACAAATCATACGGAGTAGGAAGCGATGGTATTCTTGTTGTAAATCAAGGAAGCTTAGCGCCATACTGGATGCGCGTCATAAACCCGGATGGCAGCGAAGCCGAGATGTGTGGCAACGGCATTAGGATGGTTGCAAGATATCTTCATGATTTAGGACTGGCTGATGCTTCTATGGATGTTGAGGTCGGTGGTGTCAACGGTGGAAAAATTGTCAAGCCGCGTGTAAATGGTGACGGGACTGTGACTGTTGACATGGGAAAAGGTGAAATTATTGAAGGGTCAAAAAGTTTATATTGCGGAGGCGGACCTATAAATGAAATATTCGACGGTGACTATGTATCTGTTGGAAATCCTCATTATGTAGTTTTTGTTTCTAGTGCAGACAAGGCAAAAAATTATGTGCCTATATTTGGTAAACAAATCGAGAATCATGAAGATTTTCAGCCGGCGCGAACGAATGTTGAATTCGTGTATCCTGTTAGCAAAGATGAACTTGCTGTCTATGTCTGGGAACGCGGTGCTGGAGCCACCCTAGCATGTGGAACGGGCGCATGCGCATCGCAGTTTGCTGCATATAAGAGAGGTCTTACGCAACCACGTGCATCTGTCCATCTGCCTGGTGGCGACCTTGACGTAGAAGTTCTACCTGATGATAGAATAATGATGACTGGTCCTGCTGAATATATTTTCACAGACGCGACAATACCAGACCTTGAAAGGTTTCTTTCTGTATATCAGGATTTTGAAAAGAGGA
>CAZZNM010000068.1:0-4777 GCA_964655805.1 uncultured archaeon | reverse complement strand
AATACGGCAATGCGTCAACAAGTGGATATTATTATACAACTATTTCGCAGAAGACACTGACAATACTTGGTAAATCGCTAACAGATGCGGCAGGCGCATCAATATCCAATGCGACAAGGGGCGTTCCATTCAATCTGAGCGTGAGTATCCAAAATCCTAATCCAGTTGCAGCTACTTATGACATAACTGTGACAAATGCAGCGCTGAACTCTTCTGCGCAGATAAGCAACTTGTCGGCATTGACGCTATCTGGCGTAAGCCTGAATGCTAATGCAGCAACCACACACCAGTTCAGGCTCAATGTAACGGGCGTGACCAATGTCACGAGCACGATAGTAATCACGCCTTCGACAAGTGGATTTGCTGCAATATCAACAACGCATACCTATAGGGCTGGTTAATTTATGAAAAAAGTTTTGCTTGCAATGTTTGGAATCTTTGTTATGTTTTTACTTGTTACGCCAACATTCGCAGCGTGCACAAATGTTTGCGATACAAGCAACCAGTATTCGTGCTCGAAAAGCATAAATACTCTAACAAAGGGCACATCGACAACGCTTACAGTGACGATAACCAACATGCAGTCGCAGGCAGTAACAAGCCTTGCAGCTGCGCTGCAAGGCAGCTGGTTCACAGCATCTTCTTCGTCCACGACAATATCAAGTATCCAGGGCGGTGGCGGCACAGCAAGCGCTGATTTCTCTATAACACCTACCTCGACAGGCGGTCAGGATGTCTGCGTATCTCTTGGTTCTACGTGCACAGCTGACTGCGGCACGGTCACGGTCAGCTCATCTGCAGAGCTCAGTGTGACATCAATATCAGCACCGTCATCGGCCTCTGCGAGCAGCAGCTTCACGGTATCTGCGACGATAAGAAACGCTGGCACTGAGACAGCAGGATCAAGTTCTGCTGTGACTGCAACACTGTCAAGCAGCCAGTGCACTGTTTCGTCCGGAACAAAGACAGTTGGCACAATAGCAGGCTCTGGCACAAGCTCCTTAAGCTGGACAGTTACAGCGCCTTCATCATCGGCTACGTGTACACTAAGCTTGTCTGCGTCTGGCACGCCAGGCGGCACTGCAACAAGCTCTGCAAGCGTTTCAATAACTGGCAGTTCTAGCAGTAGTAGCAGTTCTAGTTCATCAGGATCAGGTGGCGGGGGAGGCGCATCAGGCACAAAGGCAGCCGGCACCAAGGTCGACGTAACCAAAGGCAAGGCAACAGTCACGATACCGTTTATTGCTGGGCAGAAAACTGTGCTTGTCGAAATCACAAAGCCCGAGGAGACAAATGTCAACAAGTTCTCAATAACGATAAAGAATGCCGTGAACAATCTTGTGATCTATATCGAAAAAGTTGCTGCAAAGCCCGGTGAAGTGGCTCAGCCAAGCGGCAAGGTTTATCATTATCTCAAGATAGAAAAAGCCAATCTGACAGACGACAACGTCAATTCTGCGACAATAGACTTTCAGATAGAGAAATCATGGCTTTCTGCTAATAATATAGACGATTCGACTGTCGCATTAAACAGGTTCGCGGACGGCTGGCAGAAGCTTGCAACAACAAAGTTAAATGAAAGTGAAAATTACGTACATTACTCGGCGCAGTCACCTGGGCTATCTGTTTTCGCGATAACTGCCTCAGAGAAGCCGGCGGCAGGGGCAACAACGAGTACGACAACGCCCCCAGCAGGCGTGACAACAACTGTGCCATCCGGAAAGGCGCCAGTAAGCAAGCCATTAGACAATTCTCTGTTTGTGCTGCTCGCGGGTTTTGTTATCGTATTCGTCCTTGCATTTTTCCTGGTAAAGAAGAAAAAATAAAACTTTAAAGTTGGAAAAAACAATTATTTCATATGATACTTCTTGGCAAGGAAGCAGAAAAAACTCTGCGAGGACTGCCTGCAGCGCGCAGCGAGTATGCAAAGGACAGCGCGCATATGGTCAGGATTGCAAAGAAATTCCATTTCCCGCTGGTTCTAAAAATTATTTCAACTAAAGCAGTGCATAAGACGGAAATTAAGGGCGTAAGGATCGTTGCCAGCGAAGCTGAATTAAGAAAAAATTATATTGAAATGGCAAAAATATCAAAACGCCTGAAAGGAAAAATAATGGCTCAGGAATTTGTAAGGGGAAGAGAATTCATTATAGGCATTAAGAAAGACCCAGTGTTCGGCCATGCCATCATGTTCGGCATAGGCGGCACAATGGTCGAATTGCTCCACGACGTCTCGTTTAGAATATGTCCTATAACTGTCAGTGATGCTGATTCAATGATAAATGAACTGAAATATAAGAAGCTGTTAGGCGAATTCCGAGGCGAAAAGGCTGTAAATATAAAGTTGATAAAGAATATACTTGTAAAAGTATCGAATTTGCCTGTCAGAAACAAAAAAATAACTGAATTGGACATCAATCCACTAATCGCTAATGACAAGGTAGCGAAGATCGTGGACGCCCGCATATCGCTGGCATAAGAATTTAATTCTTCTTCTGTTAATGGATGCTATGGATCTCATCCAGAACTATGAAAAAAGGAAGGATGAAATAAAAAGTCGCCTCAACGATTTTTTGGAAATCATGCAGAAGAGCGACGAAGAGGTTTATGAGGAGCTTGTATTCTGCCTGCTCACGCCGCAGTCAAAGGCGCGTATCTGCGACAAAGCAGTCAAAAAGCTGAAGGAAAAAGGCCTGATATTGCACGGTGATGAAAATGCTGTGCGTGCATGGCTTGCAGGTGTAAGATTTCCCAATGAGAAAGCGAAGCACGTAGTTGCGGCTAGAAGCCTGTTTGTCAACGGTACTGGAGTTTCTATTAAAGACAAATTAACCGGAAACGACAAAGAACTGCGCGAATGGCTGGTCAAGAATGTTAAAGGCTTGGGCTACAAGGAGGCATCGCATTTTCTGCGCAATGTTGGCATTGGATTCGATTTAGCAATTTTAGATAGGCATATTCTGAAGAATTTAGTAAGATATGGAGTTATAGACGAAGTTCCAAAATCATTGACAACAAAAAAGTACATGGAAATTGAAGAGAAGATGAAGCAATTTTCTGAAAGCGTTGGCATTCCATTGGCAGAGCTTGACCTGCTGTTTTGGAGCATGGAGGCGGGCGAGGTGTTCAAATAAAGCCTTTTCTTTTGTAAAAGAAAATCCAATCGGCAGCAAGCTACCAAAGGTAGCTTATTTCACTCCCAAAAGAAAACAAAGAGTGGTATTATGACTATGACAGAACTTCTTTTCATGGAAGACCAATATCTGAAGGAATTTCCAGCAGCTGTGACTAATGTCAACAATAATGAAATTGAGTTAGACAAGACTGCCTTCTATCCAGAGGGCGGCGGCCAGCCTTGCGATTTAGGAATGGTTGAAAATAATAATGATATGTATAATGTGACTCATGTAAGAAAAGAAAACGGCAGAATCGTTCATACTGTAGATAAAGAAGGACTAAAAATAAATGATAAGATTAATTGCAAAATTGACTGGCCGCGAAGATACGCATTGATGCGCAATCACACAGCTGCACATGTGTTGAGCGCAGTCATAAACAACGAAACAGGCGCTTTGATAACTGGCAATCAACTGGGCACAGAGCAGAGCAGGATTGATTTTTCATTGGAAGTGTTTGATAAGGAGAAAATAAAAGAATACGTGGAAAAAGCGAACGGGCTGCTCGCACAGGATGTGCCAATAAAGACTTACTTCATCTCATGGGAAGAGGTAGATGAAAGCATAACAAAGCTTGCCATGGGATTGCATGGCCACGAGAAAATCCGCATCGTCGAGATAGGCGACATCGATCGTCAGGCAGACGGAGGCACGCACGTCACGAGCACGCGGGAAGTCGGGCGCATCGAGCTGCTGAAAATAGAGAACAAGGGCAAGAACAATAGGCGGGTTTATTTTAGGGTTATAAATTGAACTTTATAAGTTTATCAAATAAATGTTATTGCATGATCCGGATTCCTACAAAACATATCAGATCAGTTGCGTGGATAAATATAATACTTGGATCGATTTTTACTATGTCTGGCGTCATTATCACAACATTAGGTGACTTTACAAAATTGCCTACCCCATCGGTGATAGACCATATTACTACTATTCTTATCATGATTTTGCTTATTGTATCAGGTTACACATTACTGAAAAGTAAGAAGAAATTGAAGCACAAAGAACTAATATCATGGTCGAGCATAATATTCGCTTTTATTAATTTACTAGGTGGTATTATCAACTTGTTTTTTGTTACTGAAATTACCGGACCTATGCTTATAGTTGGTATTATAATGTCGCTACTTACATTTGCATTGTTGGCAATTTCTGGATTCTTCCTCAAAAAGATCAGCTAAATACTCACTTTATCTTTATAATTCTAGCAACTTCCTTCGCCTTGCTTATCTCGATAACGTCGCTTTCATGCAGCCGCACCATATGCGGGTCGTTGTCATGCGATAATAGAGCAGTGCCGCGCGATATTTTCAGTCTTATTTTTGAATTATTTTTGATTACCAATGGCTTCATTGGATTTGTCAGATTATTGAATGCCACGCCTATGCCTTTATCAAACTTCTTTTTCGTTAGGGAATAATAATAGCCAGTGGAGCCGAAGGGCGTCGACACAATAATTCCATCACCAATCATTATATCACCAACTTTCTTTCTGTTAATTTCTACTTCAAATCTTATTGCATGGATCTGGGAGGCATTGCGTAGGGTGAATTCATTTAAGGCAACCATCTTTCTACCTTTCGCTATCGCCTGCAATT
>CAZZNM010000067.1:0-4789 GCA_964655805.1 uncultured archaeon | reverse complement strand
GTTTTCTGCGCGCCTATTATTGCGAGTGCAAGATAGTACGGCACTGAGCCGTAGCCAAGCCCGTTCCAGACTGTTTCAAGATAAGGACGTACTTTTATCCGTGCTGGTGGTGCAGAATATGTGATTATCATGAAGACTGCAAACAATACAAGATAGAAGGCATTCGGAGGAAAAAATGTATATGATAAAATTATTGATATTGTCATTAGAAACAGGCTAAAAGAAATAGCAAAATTTCTGGGAATCCTGCCGGCAGCAACAGGAAAGCGGTATAATTGCTTACTTTTTTTGTCATCATAATAATCAAAATAATGATTCACTGTTATCGATGCAGTGCAGATTATAATGAATGAAAAAATGCCTATGTAATGTATGCTGGAAAAAATTGCATCAGCTGCAAGAAGTGCAATAGCATAAACTGCCAATACGAATAGCCATATGCTGGGCCTTGTGAAATGCAGCCAGTCAGAAAGCATAGATTAGAATACAAAGAATACTTTATAAGAATTTCTTACAACTGTTACTCATGATACCAGAGATGAGTGATGAGGAGCGACAGCAATATAGAGAGGCGCTGAAAAACATGACAGAAGATGAGATAAGAAGAGTGCCGGAAGAGAAATTCAATGAGTTCATGAACTGGATAATTGCTGATACGTCATATTACTTAGACAAGAAAGATCACAAGCTGATAATGGCCATGGTCTCTTCTGAATACCCGAACTGGTACGCTGTTTTTGTCGAGAGGTTTGATTAGCCAAACGTAAATGCGTAAATCTTGATGCCTGGCCCTGCTACTATCTGCACTTTATGCTTGCCGTAGCCAGGGGTTGACACGATATTGTATAGTCTTGCTTCATTTACCATAACTGTGCTGTCGACTACATCTGTTCCGCCATAAACTATTGGCTTTTCGTCTAGATAGATTGTCGCTTTACCGCTGCCTGCCATGACAACATTCACGTTCTTTGCCTGATAGAGCAGAGTCATCTTTGCACGTTCTACAGCTTCGACGTGGTCTTGGTTGTTCTGCCACTTGCCCTCAAGGTAGATGATATTTTCTATTCTCACTTCTGTTGGCGCGTACTCGACAATCTCATTGGGCATGAAGCCCTCAGGATTGCCAAGAGGCGCTCTTGCAAAGGCATGACCCAAGTACAGCTCAGGCGTGCCAATATCTGTAAAATTCACTTCTTGTCGTACCTTTGTCATATTTTTTTCATCAATTGCTATTTTATTTTCTTTCAGTAGTTGGATTATGACTTTTTCAGTTTCTTCGTAGGCGCCTTCGCCAATATGGTCGTATCGTATGTTGCCTTCTGCATCAATAACGTATTTTCTTGGCCAGTAGCGGTTGTTGTAAGCGCGCCAGGTAGCATAATCATTGTCCTGCACAACGCGGTATCTTATCCCGAAATTCTTGACAGCTTGGATGACATTACTGTAGTCTTTCTCAAACTCGAATTCAGGCGTGTGGACGCCGACAATAACAAGACCTTTATCAGCGTATTTCTCGTGCCAAGCTTTCAAGTAGGGCAATGTGCGTATGCAATTTATGCAAGAGTATGTCCAGAAATCAACAACCACAACTTTGCCTCGCAGATCAGAAAGCTTAAAGGGCTCTGTGTTTATCCAGCCAGATATGCCGGCAAGCTCTGGCGCCCTTCCATAATCTTGCAATTTCATTATATCTCTATTTTCTGTTGGTATTTGAATAAATATTGATAGAAGTGCCACAAATATAATTATAGAAGCGATTGCAACGATCTCGATGCGCACAATAATCACAGTTTCTTTTTACCCTTGACCTCCAGTGCAGTTGTCCCGGCCATGTAAGACAGGAAAGCCGGCACAAGTGGCAAAATGCATGGCGAGAGGAATGTAAGCAGACCTGCAATGAATGCTACGGCAAAATTCAACTGGCCAGTAATGCTTACAGACGCATCAGCTGATAACATAAAGGTGGCCAATATTCCTGTATAATTTGTAACGACAAGAAGTCCTATGGCGATAAGGAAAAGACCGCCTATGATATTGAAGTATTTCAGCATGGCCCTGGATTTTGCAATAAACCCGGAGAAGCGCGAGAAGAACGCGCCTGCAAGCAGAAATGGTATGCCTAATCCCAGAGAATACGTCAGCAATAAAGCAAAACCAGCTCCTGGAGATGTGGCAGCCAGCGTGTATATTGCGCCAAGAATGAAGCCAACGCATGGTGTCCAGCCTATTGCGAACGCTGCGCCAAATACAAAAGATGTTATATAACTATTATTAAATCTTTTCACTTTCAGCTTATGTTCTGCCTGTAAAAATGATATCGGATATTTCAGAGACGTAATAAGCAAAATACCAAATAAAATTATCACGCTTCCGCCTACGATGCGCAGTGTATTTACCGCGTCAAATGCAACGGCATGCAGTGCTGTTTGTAGCAGAACGCCGAAAAGCGAAAAGACTATGGAAAATCCTATTACAAAAAATAATGAGTTCAGGAATATTGCTGGCCTGTCCATGATAATTAATTTAATTATTAAGTTAAAATAAGAATTGCTTGACTGGCTGTACTAACTTTCAGATGGGGATGTTGTTCCTTCTATTACGCCGATGCCCACTGTCGTTTCGCCGCCAACGGGTAGAATTCTGTAGTCCTGCGCCGTCGTGGGCAGCTTTATCTCGTTGATTTCTTCCAATGTATCTATGTTATTCATCTTCAGCTTGTCCGAGAGCGTGTATAGTACATTCTCTATATACATCGATCTGCGCACGGCAGGGCCGTAATAATATGTTTCTTTGTCATCCTTTTCATGGTGCACCACAGAACCTTTCACTACAAATCCTTTGTCCAGAGTCAGTTCAAATACATATGCGCCGCTGTGCTTGTACTCGCCGTAAGCCCATGGCTCCTTGCTTTCTGGTTTGCTTCTGTCTATCTCTGCAAGCGTTATCGGCAGCACCAGCAAGTTTTTCTCTTTGCTGAACAGGAATGCTTTGTGGTCGTATAGTACCTCGCTTTCTGTGCCGCGGTCACCGATGTTATAGCTGCTTTTCTCCTTTGGATTGGCGACATCGCTCACGTCGAACAAAGATATCTTAACGCCCTGGAAGAGTGCAAATTCTCTGCCTTGCTCGTCTATTGCTATTGCGTCCTTGCCAATGCCTATGATGTGATTCTCATCGTACGGATGCAGGTACTGCGAGACGCCTGGTATCTTCAGCTCGCCAAGCACCTTTGGCGAAGTTGGATCTGAAAGATCTATCACGAACAATGGGTCTATCTGCCTGAACGTGACAAGATAAAGCCTGTCCCCAATAAAGCGCGCCGAATATATGCGCTCTGTGCGTGCAAGATTTTCCAATTTGCCGACGATGTTCATGTTGCTGTCAAGAACGTAAACATTATTGAGTGTTGCGCCGCTCCTGAAGTCGCTCGTGACAGTTGTTGCAATCCTGAAATTGCCATTATGTTCGTCCATCGAGAACTGGTTCAGTACCGTGCCTGGTACTTCGCCTTGGGCCTTGTGCTCTACGCCACCGTTGGCGATGCCTAGCTTGTGCACTACTGTCTTTTGTGTTTCACGTGCTAAATCTTCATAGTATTGTTGTGAACCCTCCTCGATACTTTTCTGCAAATCTGTCTTCTGCTGTTCTGTGAGATCATTGAAATACTCAGCAAATATTAGTTCAACCCTTTGCATTTTCAAATAAGACGGCTCGTCAGATTGTAGCGCCGCACGTATCTCGCTGGCAACATTTGCTGGCATTAACGGCAACATGACCTGTTCGACAAGTCTTTCTGTATAGTAACTCTGTGGCAGTGTTTTTGTGTATGTGACGTATATGTTATCCTTTGATACGAACAGATTTTCACTGTAACCCATCATATAGACACTTTTCTGTATATCCTGTACGTCATTTTGCGTGTTCAACGAAAGTATAGTGACAAACCTGTAGGAGCCGTCTGGTACATCAAAATAAGCGATATCTGTAGCATCTATTTCTTTTTCGCCCTCTGCACTATAGATTCTTGGCAACGGCACCACGTCATCTCTGAGTGCAAATGGCTGGTTAACTATAGTATATACATAATCGCCTATCATCCTCGCGTCAAAATAATCGCCATCCATGGACACATTTCTTTTCAATACGGGGGTGGCTTTGTCCGATATATCATAAACCTGTATGAATGTTTTTGACGAATAATATGGATATGGATAAATTGCAATTTCCGGGGCAGCCAAGCGCTTCTCCAATGGCATGGGCTCATAGTAATTGAAGTCATTACCAAATACAACAAGCTTGTTTCCATTTACAAATATCTCATTTATGCTTCTGTTCAAATCCAGTTCTGCTACTATTTTGGCTGTATCAGCAGGGTAAGCATCCACGATAACCAGCTTCTGGCCAGAAACAATGTACAGATACTTGCCGTCGCTCTTCACGAAATCAGGTTCGTCAACACCTGCGACTTGTATGTTTGTTGCCGAATAATCTGCTGATTTTTGCTGTAGTGATGGTGCTCCTTCAGCTACATCTGCTGTACGCTGTGCCAAAGGTGCACCGAATGTCTGTATGCCACCGTAATACTGCTCCGCGTTTGCCTTTACAAAACTGTTCAGCTCTGCGTGCGAGGAGAATTTCTTTACCTGCATCGGTGTGGTTGTAGAGATTGTCTGCGTAACTAACAATGCAATTATACCAATTGATATCACACCGAGGATGGCCAGGTCTGCTGCTCTCATACTTCTGCCTTATCTGAATGGTATTTATACTATATCTATTTGTTAGGGTA
>CAZZNM010000066.1:0-4797 GCA_964655805.1 uncultured archaeon | reverse complement strand
CTGAAGCCTCGTCTGAGAGTCGAACTCAGGACCTCAACATTTTTGTTATGCGTTTTTCCGCCAGCGCTTTCTTTTGAAAATGGCTGTTACCAATGTTGCGCTCTTGCCAACTGAGCTAACGAGGCGCATTGACCAATTTCTCCCTTTGGTTGTAACTTAAAAAAGGTTTACAAAAGCCATACTTCTTCCACAACTCTAGTTTGACTAAATGCTTGGGACTTCTAAAACCTATTTCTCCCATCCATTTATCCAGATTGTCCCTGCCATTTATATCGAGTTTATAATCTGTATAGGATTTTTTGCGAAATCTGTTATCAGTTCGTTTATATGAGCTGCAATTGTACTTTATACCAATCTCGTCTAGTATTTCTTGTATCTGGTTTACAAGTAAGACATTTTCTGAAGGAATTTCACCAGTTATCTTCGGATATTTTCCATGCCTGAACACCAAAGAAAAATCAGTGTCGACAATACCCCCTAAACAGGCTTTTCTAAGCTCCAAACTAGAATCCACGATAACGCCAGGTATTCTAACCTTACCGATCTTCGCCCTGTTTGGCAATCCTAGCGAATTCAATTTGAAAGTTACAATAGCTTTGCTACCCATTAAAATTTGCAGCGTGTTCTTAGTGGATTTTCTTATCGAAAATTCCTTATTGTAAAGGCCTTTCAATAAAGGAACCATGATTCTTGAATAGAAATCATATTCATTTTTTAGATCCCCAGAATAAGCTACCTGATACAAAAAACTGCCCGGTCTCCTGTAACAAGAAAGATGACCATCGCCTATATGAGTTCCAGTCTCGTAGCAAAGGTCATTTGTTAGAAATTTTGGGATTTTAATACCGGATCTCAAATCATTTGAACTAAATTCAACTTTTGATAAATCCAGCTCAAAAGATTTAGACATACGTATTTATCTCAGGAGCAAACAATAAATACGGTTATGGAGTACAAGCGTGATCTAGAATTGGAAAGGCAGGCAAAGCAGATCATTGTCGAGCTTGGGATGCCGTTTGATTTAACGCGTATAGTGTGCATGAGAAGCCATGGTTCTATATCGCGTGGCACGTTAGCAAGATGTCATACAGTGCCTAGGGTCGTCCAAAAGGCACTCAATATGGAAGGACATTATGTCATAGAATTCCTTTCCGAGAACTTTGACAAATTGAGCGAAGCCGAGAAAACAAAGACAATCATTCACGAGCTCATGCATATACCGAAGAGCATGGGCGGTGGCTTTAGGCAGCATGATTTTGTCTGCGCGCGCAATGTAGAGCACATGTACAAGCGGCTTAAGCTGAGACAGAAAGAATAGGCTTACCTTCTGCGTCTAGATTTCCTGTATCTTTTCCGCATGCGCTTTCTTGCTCGGCTGCGCGAAACGCTGCGGCGCCTGCGCCCCTTCGCTTTCTTTTTCTCCGGCAGCGGCTTTATTCGTGCATAGTAAACAGCGATACCCAGAAGAACAATGCCCATCATTATGTGCACGCCGTGACTCAGGCTAAAATCTACCTGCGCAGATATGTGCAGCTCATGCGGCGCAAATATGTAGAACAAGCCAGCTAAAGCAACTATAATTGATGATACGACTCTTTCTCTCATTTTTTCCCCATCTTCTGCTCTTTTTTGAACGCCTGCTTCATCTTCGGTACACCCATCTTTAAGTTACATTTCTCGCATTTAGTAGAGAAAGGCCTTTTCCATTCCTGCTCCGTATAACCGTAATGACCGCATTCAGGGCAGACATATTCAACCATTGCTTTGCCGTGTATTGCCAGTACCCGTATCTTGCCCGTGGTCTGGCCTTTGCTGTTCTTCGTGCTTCTCTGCGTATGGTAATTGCAGTCCTTTGGCAGAATATTATTTTTCTGCACGTACTCCTGTATTCTTTTGAGTTCTGTCATATCTACCCTCAACTCGCATGAAGTACCGTCACAATAAGCTACCTTTGGTAGCTTGCTGCACTTGGTACTTCGTTTCATTTTGAGTCTAGACCATTCTATTTCTAACTTTTATTGTATCGCCCCGACATAGAACGCGACAAGCGCGATAAGCATGCCGAGCTTGCACAGCTTTGTCCGCAGCGCAAGCGGCGAGAGTATTGCTGCAATGAATACAATGTCAGCAACGATGACAAAGAAAAGATAAACATAATCCAGTGTAATGAAGAACTGGATAAAGCTTAGCGCAACTGCAAGCAGCAAGAAAGCGCCTGCAACGTTTTTTGCATTCAGGATGCCTATGTGCAGGGCCAGCGTCTTCCTGCCGACCTTCTTGTCGCCGAGCACGTCTTCTATGTCCTTGTAAATCTCCCGCCCCATGTTAGCAAGGAATGCAAGCAGCGCGAGGAAGACCACGGCGACGGGATTGCCGCCTATCACCGCGCCGTAGACAAATGACAATGCCACAAGTAAGCTTATTGCCACGTTGCCGACAAATATTATTCTTTTCAGCTTTGTTGAATATGAGAAGAGCACGATTGCAGCGAAAAGTGCAATATAGAGCGCAGGCATGCTTATCATGTAGCCAGCAATAAGGCCCAGCAATGTCAGTACAATAGCAATTATCAGTGCATTTTCCCTGATGATTGCGCCTTTGGCAACAGGCCTCTTTTTCCTTTTCGCTTTCTGAGCTTTGTCTGCCTCGACGTCGTGATAATCATTTATCGCCATGCCGCCTGCGCAGATGAGGAATGCAGAAGCTATGCCAAGCATGACAGGGGTCGTTAACGAAGTGCCGCCGCCCGCTACTACAAAGCCGATATAGACAGCGAGCGCTGTCATGATGCAGTTCGGCAGGCGTATGAGCCTGATGTACTCTATCATAATATTCTCATTCGCAGAGCCCATATTTAAAGAATTAATCCTTATTGGCTGATGGAGGTTTTAATTGGATTCTTTATTTCCCACGCAATTGGCCATAGAACTCCTGTTCAAAAGAACCGTCCTCAAGACTTCTGACGACATCTGCAAGGTCGTCATATTCTCTCAATTCTTCTCTCAATTCTTCTCTCCCCTTCATCCACTTTCTAAATCTTGGGTAGAGCTCTAGCGCAACAATTGTAGTAGCGTAAAGAGTAGCAGCTGCAAAACCTGCAAGTGTAAGCGTATCATATGGATTTTCTATAAGTTTTCTAAAGACTTCCATACTAACCAGTCTTCATGCCGCGGCGCTCTTTGGCCTTGAGCCGCAGCTGCTTTGACCCGCACTTGCGGCATTTTATTTTGCCTTTCTTGACCTTGTCTGGCTGCGCCCTTATCTTTGCGTTGCATTTCATGCAGATGAAGACGTTTATGAACAGACGTTTTGCAGCGACATCAACAAGTTTCTTTGCCATATATCTTCATTAGCAATCAATTTTTTAAAGATATAAGACGAGGTTGCTGATTATGATATTTCCAAAAGTAGACAAAGAGATAGCAGCGTTCTTTTTTGTGACGTTCTTTATGGGCATGAGCGTAAGCTTGATGGCGCCCCTCATACCCGTGATAAAGGAGGATTTCAATCTTTCATATACGCTCGCCTCCTTTGTGCTAACATCTTTCGGCGTTGCGCGCATGCTGCTCGCGCTACCTTCTGGCTACTTGTACAATCACGTGAACAGGAAGAAACTGCTGCTCATCGGCATGGGTCTCATGAGCGTTAGCTCCCTGATAGCCGGATTGTCCCAGTCCTTTGCCCAGTTCTTAATCGCCCAAATAATCATGGGCGCTGGCTTCTCGTTCTGCATAACGACTATCATAATATCATTGTCTGTATCTACCGAGAGCGGGAATCGTGGCAAGGTTCTTGGAATGAACACATTTGCACGATCTGCAGCAGCAGTAGTCGCTCCTGTCATGTCAGGGTTCATAGCTATCACGCTTGGCTGGCGCAGCGTTTTCTTGTTTTATTCATTCATAACATTCGTGGCCATTCTTTTCATCTTATTTTACATCAAGAAGGACTACAAAAAAGTCAGGGAACCTGTTATCAGGGGCAATTCAAAAAATAATGTGCGGTACATGCTATTTGTCCTGTTTCTTGTCTCATTCCTGGCAACATTCACGACACTTGGTTTCAAGAGCACCATATTGCCGTTGTACAGCAGGGATGTTCTGCATTTAGAGGTAGCTGCAATAAGCTTGGTGCTTTCCCTGATGGCAGTGATGCACCTTATAACAAGCCCTGCAGCTGCAATACTTTCAGACAAATATGGCAGAAAGTCGTTTCTGATGTTTGGATTAGCAACAACAGTTATAGGAACTTTTCTGTTTCTTTTTGTCAGTAACATGCCGATGCTTATCGTAGCTGCTATATTTCTCGGGTTGGGCACCATGATATTTGTGCTGCCCGTCACAATAATGGGCGACATAACACCGCATGCCAAGGCAGGAAAGTATTATGGCATCCAGCGCTTTGCTACTGACTTGGGATTTGTGGTAGGTCCTATATCCCTTGGATATATTGTTGACATTTATGGCTTTACCGCAGCAACATTAGTTACTATATTGATTTCATCTGTCATACTCATATTGGCAGCAATCTTTGTTCATGAACCGATAAAGCACGAGAAAATAAACTGGCGCAGAATACTGCAGATGGAAGAGGACTAAAGGAAATATATTTCGTCTCTTTTGTAAATCCTTCTTAGGAAAATTTCGACTGTATTATTATACTGTGGAGGAACAGACTCATAATAAGCTGGCAATCCAGAGAAATATACACTTGGTTTATCATCATTAGTTCTTCCAAATCCCTTGACAGCTACTCCAAGTCCGCTTCTTTCAATGAAAAGTGTTTCCTTAGAAAACG
>CAZZNM010000065.1:0-4814 GCA_964655805.1 uncultured archaeon | reverse complement strand
TCTTTGCACTGCAGATTGCATATACCTGCGCAGCCACTGCCCCCAGAGCTACCTCCAGCAGAACCGCCGCTCCCGCCGCCGACAGCAAGTGCTATTCCAATGAAGAGAATGAGGAATAAAAGAATTTTCATGATATAAGACGAATTTTCAAATTTTTAAGCTTGCTCAATTGTATTATTCTCCATGTTCCAGAACTTGAATACGTACATTTTCGTTATCGGCATTGTGCTGTTCGCGGTATTAGCTTTGACCAACCTGCTTGCAATAGCGCTGCTGCTCGCGTTCGCGTTCATACTGAGCTTTTTCATTCAGAGGTTCGGTTTGCGCATGATAGGCATCGAGCTAGTGACTTTTGTTTCCGTAGTCGCTGGATTTGTTTATGGCCCGTTTGTCGGAATAACAATAGCCCTTGTCCTAATAATTTTTCATCTGCTTGTTTCTGGGTATTTTGGCATTTACTTTGCGTGGGTGATACCAGAGTACCCGATAGCTGCGTATATTGCTTCGACCATGACAGGACAGGGCATAATTTCTGTAGGTATTCTTATTGTTATTGGACTCAACGTTATCAATATTTTCTTAACAGCTATAGCGTACAGGCAGAATATCGGTAAATATTTCCTTTATGCTGTGACAAATGTTCTGCTTAATGTGATTTTATTCATGGCCGCTGGCCAGCTTGTTGTGGATATTTTAAGGTAATCGCAAGATATAGTTTATGAAAAAAAGAAAAAATCATAAAGTAAATGTCAAAAAATTATACATAATTCTTTTTGCTGCATTCCTTCTAGCTTCGCTGGGCTTCTATTCGAGAATAACAGAGATCCATAATCCAGAGATAAATGCCTTTCTCTTCGGCTTTTCCATACTAGGTGCTGCATTCATTTTATCCTGGGCCATAGAGGTGGCCCAAATAGATATACCGCGCAGCCTAGCCTTTGCCGTGCTCGCGCTGATTGCTGTGCTGCCAGAATACGCAGTGGACATATATTTCTCGTATACAGCCGCGTCAAATCCTGAGTATGCGCAGTACGCGGCAGCAAACATGACAGGAGCGAACCGGCTTCTCATCGGCATCGGCTGGTCCTCGCTCGTTTTCATCCACTGGTTCAGGACCAAGCATCGGAAAATAGAGCTGAAGCAAACAGAGAAAGTAGAGCTTTCTTTCCTTTTCATCGCATCCTTATACGCATTTTTTATTGTTTTTAAGGGATCTTTCTCTCTGATCGATACATTCGTCCTTGGAATTTTGTTCGTGGCTTATGTAATACGCGTGTCAAGGACGCACATCGAAGAGCCACATGTTATGGGGCCTGCAAGGATTATGGCAGCGTTCTCGAAGAGAAAAAGGCAGCTGGCCACAGTCCTTATGCTGCTTTTTGCGGCTACTGTTATATTTCTTTCTGCCGAGCCCTTTGCAGAGTCGCTCATAGAGAGCGGCACAGCAGCAGGCATAGACAAGTTCTTCCTTATCCAGTGGATCGCGCCCCTTGCAAGCGAGGCGCCGGAATTTGTCATAGCTATCATATTTGTGTTGCGTGCGCTGCCGCGCTCTGGCTTCGAGACGCTGCTCTCTAGCAAAATCAACCAATGGACGCTATTGATAGCAACAATACCGCTGGCTTTCTCGTTTGGATTGGGCCACATCGGTGAGATGCATCTTGACCAGCGTCAGACAGAAGAAGTCTTCCTCACAGCTGCGCAGTCTTTGTTCGGCATGGCTCTTATACTCGACCTAAGAATAACCCTGCGGGGCGCTTCATCGCTTTTTGTGCTCTTTGTTGCGCAAATAATGTTTCCGTCTTTCCACTTGACAATAGCTTACATCTATTTGCTGCTTGCCGCAGGTTTGTTCTACAGGGACAGAAAATACATTTCCGGGCTTATGATGGCAGCAGTGAAATAGAACTTAAAGATCGATGCCAAGAACTCTCTTGATAAAGTCCTTTATCTCCTTTGACTTTGAAGAATTCAGATATACGTGCAAGCCATAAGAAGTAGGTTTTTTTACTATGAACCCATATTTTATTAACTCTATGGCAAGCTTGTCAATTCTTTTATTTCCTAACTTTCCCAAATGTTGCGGCTTAAAGCCTTTTGCAATGTTCTCGAAGTCCGTATGCCTTCCATTGAAATAGCCATGCTTTGCCAATTTGTATAGAATCCATGCCTTCAATTCTTCGTCACTTTTCTCTTGTCTCATATACTTTACATGACAAATAAAGCTTTTAATACTTTGTTCTGTAAACTAAATATTGTGATTATAATGGAAGCAATTCTGAAGTCGCTGAAGCCGAACATAACGGATCTTGTGGACCCATCTGTGAGAAAAGTCCTGGAATTTCTTATCGAAAACAGGGCATTTGACTATTCCAAAGAAGAGATAACAGAAGGCTCTGGGATATCACGGCCTACGCTGTACAGAATCTGGCCGTTGCTGGAAAGAAACGGATTGCTACAAGAGACAAGAAAGTATGGAAACACGCAGCTACACAAAATAAATGAAAAAAATGAGCTTGTCAAAGTCCTGATAAAGCTGGAAATAGCCATAGTCAAAGAACAGTTCAAAAGGATGGAAAGGCATTAGTTAATATGATCTAGACTTTTTTATTGTCTAATATCTGGCCTAACGTAATTTGTCCTGTAAGATTCCAAAAGTCTTGATAACTCAAGGAATTCATCTCTTAATTTTTCTCTTCTTTGAGTAATTCTATTGACGTTCATATAGTGAATTTGAATTTGTCCTTCTGCATATTGTACTTTCATTTCACCGAAACCGCCAATGCTATACCAGCCATTATTTTTCAAATATACGCGAAGGGCATCAGAGTCTCTGGTTCTCCATTCAGGGTGTGTCAGCAATAACGACCAATCACGTACAAATAAATCAAACCCATGAAACGTACCTAGATAAATTGGGCCGCCTTTTATTGCAGCATCTGTTGATGCATCAACCAATCCATCTATATCTCGTGTAAAATCAGACATATTGCCGTACATTGAAAAATTAAGTTCTTAAAAGTTTAAAAATAAAATGGTCTAGACTTTTTGAAAAAAGGTAGGCAGGCGAGGTTTTATAGTAGGCATCATTCGCCTACGCCATTCGCCCTGCCATGATGATTTCGGCTTTGAAAAAGCCTTTGCGGCGTTTGTCATTGTTTTCTGGCCGCCTGATGCTCAAATTCGCTAGCAATCAGCATTATCATTTTGATGATCTTGTGCGCATTTTCTTATCATTAAGTGATCTTCTATGTAGAGGAAGTCGTCGCCGCGCTTGACAGCGATGGCGTACACTATAAGATGTAAATAATTGGTGGTAAGAAACCACCAGTAAAATTTCACGTCTGGCTCTTCTGCGGCAGCCGGGCTCGGCTTGTTCATTTTCCCTTCCTGCAGTGTTGTTTCCATAACTTTCACTTTATATCAGCACTTCTATGCCAAGCTCGTTGAACTTTGTCCCGATAGCTTTTGCAACGCGCTCTGTTTTGCCAAGTATATACGGCGATTTCACGCCGGTCACTATGGCTATCACCTGCATCTTGCCAGAGAACTCGGGCAAGATACGCGCGCCCCACATGACCAGTGCCTCTGGATCCATGTGTTCTGAGACCATTTCGCCAACCAGATTTATCTCCTCTAGTCGCATGTCTTCGCCGCCTATCACCTGGATTAGAGCCCCTGTCGCGCCGCTGTAATCAACGTCAAGAAGCGGGTTTGCCAATGCGCGCTGTACAGCTTCCTTTGCGCGGTATTGCGAGTCGCTTTCGCCAACGCCGATAGTGGCTACGCCGCCTGCCTTCATGATAGTGCGCACGTCTGCGTAGTCCAGGTTAACCAGCGACGGCATCGAGATCGTCTCTGTGATGCCTTTGATCATTGTTGCAATCAGGCTATCCGCCATGCCAAACGCTTCTTTAAGCGGCTTGTTTCCAGCAAGGTCTATGAGCTTCTGGTTTTCAATAACAATGACTGTATCGCATACCTCGCGCAGCTTTGCCAAGCCTTCTTCGGCTTTGACAATCCTTGCACCCTCTATCTTGAAGGGCAATGTGACAGCTGCTATAACTATTGCGCCACTTTCTTTGGCCAGATAAGCGACTACTGGCGCAGAGCCAGTGCCTGTACCACCGCCTAAGCCAGAGGTCAGGAAAAGCAAGTCGCAATCTTTCATAGCCCTTTTCAGGTCCTGCTTTGACTCTTCAGCTGCTTTTTTGCCGACATCTGGATAACCGCCAGCGCCCAGCCCTCGCGTAAGCTCTTTGCCGATAAGTATTTTTTTGTGGGCTTTAACCATGGCTAAATGCCGGGCGTCAGTGTTCACGGCAATCGTCGAAGCGCCTACAATGCCCATTTCTGTAAGCCGATTGACTGTGTTGCAGCCGCCGCCTCCGCAGCCCATAACCACGATCCTTGCCTGCGCCACCTGAAAGTTTGCTATATCATCATCGTCGCTGCTCGCTGGCCTTATCTTTGGCTGCGGCGCGATAAACTCCTCGGCCCTCGGCTGCTCTGTTACTGCCACTGTCTCTTGTATCGTTTCTTGTGCTTGAATAGCTTCTTGTTCGATCTGTGCTTCCTCCATACCCTGTAGCTCGTCCATTAAAATCAATCCTCCAATATATGTTTTTTCTTGTATAGGACGCCGTATCAAAATGCTTTATTAATACCCTGCCCTATACACTATTTCCCAAGAAAACAAGATGAGTTCGCTTCTCCCAAAGCGGACTCTTCTTTATTCCCTACATCCACTATATAAAGTTTTTCGTCTTCCTTGATACATTTCATGAAATGTAATTGTTTTTTCACATTTTACA
>CAZZNM010000064.1:3213-4851 GCA_964655805.1 uncultured archaeon | reverse complement strand
AAACAGGCAGAAGAAAAAAGAATTATACAACGAACTTGTCAAGAGTCTCTCTGGATTAAGATAAGGAATTTGATTGTTCTATTAAACTTTTAACAGAATCCATCGGTGGTCTCTACATTTAAAGCTTATTTTTCAAATTACATTGTGATGTTATGGCAAAGTCAAAAAAAGCAACGAAACAGAAAACTACACGCGTTAACTGGCGGATGAAGGGCAAGTGGCTCAAGAACTGTAATTGTGCGATGGGTTGTCCTTGCGATTTCTGGTCGAAGCCGACAAATACAAAATGCGAAGGTATGATTGGCATGGCGATTGATGAGGGTAATTATGGAAAGACTTCACTGAAAGGTGTGAAGTTTGCAGCAACATATCACTGGCCAGGACCGCTGCACGAAGGCAACGGGACGCTGCAAGTCTTCATTGACAAGAATACTACGCAGGCGCAGCGCGATGCCTTGCTGACGATAGTGAGCGGCAAGGCCGGCAACATGTGGTTCGAGGTTGTGTCGTCATTGGTTGCTAACTTACTGAAGCCGAGATTCGTGCCGATAAAGTTCGAGCATGACATGGAAAAGAGGCGCGCGAGAGTCGTGATTCCAAAAGAGCTTGAAACTGTCACAGAGCCGATAAAGAATATTAAAACAGGCGATGAACATAGGATACGCGTTCAGCTTCCTTTTGGCATGGAATATAGAGTAGCCGAGACGGCGATGGCAACAGTCAACAAGAGCACAGGCAAAATAAAATACAACAATCCAAACAGCCACAGCTCGCTTGCTTATATTGAGCAGACACAGGCGGGCCTTGTGAAAGGATAAAGATTTAGTATTAATTATAATTTCATTTAGTGAAATCTATGGACAAAAATTCCTTGCGGCATATCATTAAACAAGAACCTATATTCGTTTTTCTTAGCCTTGTAACAATAATTTCTATTGCCTGGTTTTCTGTTCTTACTAGTACGATGCATTTTGACTTCGTTGCAGCTGCTGCCATGTGGGCAGCCATGATGGTTGCAATGATGCTGCCGTCTGCTACGCCAATGATTATGGTATTTTCTGCAGTGAACCGCAAACGCGCTAAACGCAGGGTTGCCATTGTGCCGACATGGATATTCGCTGCTGGTTATGTTGTCGTATGGCTGGGCTTTAGTCTTCTTGCTGCGGGCACACAAATTATTCTGCACTCGCTTGCTTTGCTTTCTTCAGAGTTAGCAATAGTCAATCCTGTTATCAGCGGCGCTGTGCTCATGGCTGCCGGCACCTACCAGTTCACGCGTGTAAAAAACGTCTGCCTGAAAAATTGCCAGACACCAATGGATTTTCTTGCAGTGCACTGGCGCGAAGGAAGACTTGGTGCATTATACGTGGGTATGAAGCATGGCATTTACTGCCTTGGCTGCTGCTGGTTTCTAATGGCCCTGCTGTTTGTCGCTGGCATCATGAATCTTTTCTGGATTGCAGTTATCGCTGCGTTTGTCTTAGTCGAGAAATTAGTGCCGATTCAATGGATTAGGTACGCTATTGGGCTGTTGCTGATAGGCCTGGGTATTTTTCTATTTGCCGTGCTCCTTAGATGATTAGAACGTCCTTCCTATGAAAAAGTATATGATCCCCTGCTTGATCCTTTCCAGAATGC
>CAZZNM010000064.1:0-3113 GCA_964655805.1 uncultured archaeon | reverse complement strand
AACGTCCTTCCTATGAAAAAGTATATGATCCCCTGCTTGATCCTTTCCAGAATGCCGGGTTTTCTTCTTCTCATAGAAATTGTATTGTATGATATAAAGAAAAAGACAAGAAAGCTTTCAGCTACTCGATATCCAGCACAAAATTGAATGTGGTTGCCACACTTAGCTGCGTTGAATGTCTGGGCTGAAGTATTTGATGTATTGTACCTTCGCGGTCCATCTCGGTAACTTTTTATTTCATTAATTCCAGCAGCTTCTGCTTTACTTGTTCTTTGCAATGAGGGCAGTTGACTTCGTCCACAATTTTTTCGACCTCAGAAAGAATCGATTTCTGCTCGTTTTTCAGCAATGCAAGCCACTCCTCGAGCGTTTCGGCAAAATATCCGCACGTGCCGCAGTAGAACGAGCGGTCGCCGTGCCTGACCCATTCATGGCGGCACCCCTTTTGTTGGTTCATATTCGGAATTTTATTCTTGAAAATATAAAAAGGGAAAATTCGTAGGAAAAATCTGACGCAACAGCCTAACGCCTGCGCCTAAAGTTTTTTTGGCCGTGAATTATTCTTGGTATGGCGCCATCGCCGCTATCAGAAATTTCTTCAAGAACATTCAGGTAATTCAAGCTCTCCTCTTCTACAGCTTCTGCGAACTTTTTCATGTACCTGCCATGGTCAAATCCCATAAGCTTGATAAGACCTTGAAAAACATAATCTGGCACAGAGCCTTGTGTCCTCTGTGTACCTGTTACGATCTCTGCGGCTGTCTGCACTGCGTGCAGTTTTGACTGTTCTGCCCATTCAGGTTTTAGACCAAAATATTCCTTTAAGACACCGTCGATTGGCGGATATTGACCGATGAGGAGCGCAACATATTGCCCTACAGGGTTTCCGTCAAGAGAGTTCCAGTAAGGATCTGCACTTATATCAAACCCGTAAGATCTTGTCGGTCTAACAGCTGCGTTTATCGGTATTGTGTTTCCATCGCCAGAATATCTCACAAAACCGCGGCCGCCTCCAAGAATGCCTCTGCTCTTTATGTTTACTAGATTATTCCTTAGAACGGCTTCTGCTTTCTTTTGGCTGATACCGTAAAGCCCTGCTAACTGCGGTCCGACATCCCTAACTACATTAGAATATGGAATATCGATATCTGCATAACTTTTCAGGTAATCTGTTATTAACGATACGATGGTTGGTTTTTTACTAACAGACATCATTCTTAATTATCCCTACCTTATAGTTTAAGAAGATGATCGAAGCATATGCTGTAATTTCCCTGAAATCTCTTCGTGATTTTATATGTGATTAAAAAAGAAAAAAATGCAGGCTTTTGGCCTGCAGATTTAGTGGGTTGGGTGTGGTAGTTGCTATCTAAGCTTTACAATGCCTGTAAATGTATTTAAACCTAATTGTTTGCTATGGTGCGTGACAGAACATTACGTGTGTGATTCGTATGTGCATTAATAGATTTTTGCCGAAATATTTCCATGGTGCTCTGCAAAATCGGCCTGCATTCTTGGCGCGTTTACCAGAAAAGCGGCAACGACATCGTTATGTCGTATATATGCACAAGGTGCAAGAAAGTGAAGCTGACGAAGGCAATAAAGAATCTCCAGAGAACTCGTGTTGACGTGCCGGACACGAGCGGTGTTGTATGATTATCAGCTTTGCACAAAAGCCCCATCCTGCACAAAAAGTGTCTAGTAAATTATTCAAGTTTTACTGCTTCGAAATTTGTTATTCTATAGACGTCTAATTCTCCTCTTAGATGTGGAAAATCTTCAATCCTTCTGTCTTTATACTCTCGTGCTGCTTCTGCTGTTTGATAGAATAGCCCAAAAGCTGCTCCATCGCCCCGTAAAGGCACAATCTCGCCGTCTTGTTCTACTCCTACAAAATATGGAAATACAGCTGATAATTTTACTTGTGCCATCTATTCACCTTCAGAAGCTATTTCGGTAATCTTCTTAAGCTTTCCATACTTTTTGTGCAAAGCCCTGATCATCCGTAAGGCCTCTTTGACAGGTATTGCCCTGGCGAGTCGCATAGATCCTTTGTCGAAACACGCTCGACTTCAAGGCAGAATATGCCCCCGGACTCGCGCTGCTCGACAGGGACTGCGAGAACGTTGTCTTGGCAGCCGCCAAGCATTGCAAAGTATGCGTCTTCTATCTGGCTGTTAAGAGCCGAGTCGCGGTAGCCAGAGTTCTTGGCATTGGTGCACGCACACAGCAGGGTGTCGACTACTGCGTTTCTCTGCTGCAGATATGGCTGCGCAGTGCACGGCTCTTTTGTCGGACACAGGTCTGACGTCACTTCTGCCGCGGACGCGCTCCAGCAGTTCCGGCAAGGGCCGATCTGCGAGCAGTTTTCGCTGTTGAATAGCCCGATGGCTGCAAATACGCCAGCAAAGCCAAATGCAATGATGAAGATGTACCGCGCCTTCATTATATTGTTTTATTAATATCCTTATATAAAACAATAGTTGTTTTTGATATAGTATAGTTACAAAAACAACATAAAGTCTTCTTTTTCCGCAATAAAAAGATTAGTTATTGCATAAAATAGTTTAACTTGCAGATTTGACAGGCAGAAAGCTATTCTGAATAGTTTGGCAATAAATGCCTTGGTGTATCCGCAAAAGATTTCTTAGGGATCAGGTCTTCATGGAACTTTGAAATGGCTTGGTACGATGGTTCATTAGCTATGTATTCAAGCTCCTTCTCGGTCCTGCCGATTAGTCTGTTTCTATAGAAACGCTCCCCAAAAGATAAAGTGAACTCCCCGCAGCAACAGCTGCAACAGGCCATAGTAGTAATGGTGGACCGCCGTAGAAAGGTAAAGCGCCGTTCACACCTGCAGCGGCTCCGCCAATGGCGCTGAGGAAGTAATCTGGAAATACAGCACGCTTTAACTCATCCAGGTGCCTTTGCTTTTGCTGGCCTTCTTTGTACAATGCAATATCCTTTGCTGTTAGGCTTTCTAGTGGCATATTTACCTATTGTCGTGTGTTCTTTTAAACGTTTTGTAGTTTAAATCGCTGGTTTTTTGTTTCGATTGTGTAAAATGTGAAAAAACAATTACATTTCATGAAATGTATCAAGGAAGACGAAAA